>NZ_JAJSYW010000130.1:0-19893 GCF_036815005.1 Streptomyces sp. IBSBF 2435
GGTGGGCCGTCCGACGTCCGCGCGGCCGGCCAGCCGGGCGGGGGTGGGCGCCTCGAACAGGTCGCGGATGGCGAGTTCGGCGCCGAGTTCCGCGCGTGCCCTGCTGACCAGCCGGGTGGCGAGCAGCGAGTGCCCGCCCAGGTCGAAGAAGTCGTCCTCGGCGCCGACCTCGGGCAGGCCGAGCACCTCGGCGAACAGCCGGCACAGCGCTTCTTCCCGCGGCGTCCGCGGGCCGCGTCCGCCGCCCAGCGCGACGGCCGGCTCGGCGTCGGGCAGCGCCCGGACGTCCAGCTTGCCGTTGTCGTTCATCGGCAGCCGGTCGAGGGTGACGAAGGCGGCCGGGACCATGTAGTCGGGCAGCTGCTGCTTGAGGTGCTCGCGCAGCCGCCGGACCAGGGCGCCCGCGTCGCGCGCGCCCGCCGGGTCGCTGGCGAGCGGCCCGGTGGCGCCGCCCGGGGTGTAGAGGCCCGCGGTCACCCGGACGGGGTCCCCTGCGAGGAAGACCGCGTCGTAGGTGCCCGGTTCGCGGGACCAGGTGGTCAGCGCGCGGTAGCCGGCCGCGGCGGCCAGGTCGTGCAGCGCCTCGGGGTCGACGCCGGCCGGGGTGAGCCGCCCGTCGGGCACGCCGGTGACGCGCAGCCGGCCGGGGCGCTCGGCCGCCAGCAGGCCCGCCAGGTCGAGCCCGGCGTCCCAGCGCGCCGACGGCTCGTCGCCGAGGACCGCGTCGGGGGCGCCCCGGTAGAGCACCGCGTCGTAGCGGTGCCGGGTCAGCTCGTTGTGGTGGCGGCCCCGCTTGGTGCGCAGGTCCACCCCGTAGCCGAGCGCCGTGAAGTAGTCGGGGTCCAGCAGCAGTTCCTTCTCCAGCCGCAGCCCGCGCTCGACGGCCCGGTCGAGCTCGACACCCGACAGGCCCTGGGCGAGCTGGATCTCGGTGTGGAAGGTGCGGGCGAGCCGCAGGTTGCGCACATCGCCGACGAAGAGCGCGCCGCCGGGCGCCAGCAGGTCCATGGCGCCGTGCAGCACCGACGCCAGGTAGCCGGCGCTCGGGAAGTACTGGATGACGGAGTTGACGACGATCGTGTCGAAGTGGCCGGCGGGCAGGCCGCCCAGGTCGTCGGCCGGGCGGCAGCGCAGCTCGACCCTGGCGGCCAGCTGCGGGTCGCGCCTCAGGTCCTCGGCGATCTTGCGGATGACGGGGGCGGCGAAGTCCGTCGCCCAGTACGCCTCCGCGTCCGGGGCCAGCCGGGAGAGCAGCAGTCCCGAGCCGACGCCGATCTCCAGGATCCGGCGGGGCCGCAGTTCGCGGATCCGCGCCACCGTGGCCTCGCGCCACTCGTGCATGTGGTCGAAGGGGATGGGCCGGCCGTCGTAGGAGCTGTCCCAGCCGGCGTAGTCCTCGGTGAAGACGGCGGTGCCGATCTCCTCGTACTCGTCGGAGTAGATCTCCCGCCACTCGCCGACCTGCGCGGTCTCCGCCGACTCCCGCTCGGCGCCGTCGAGCCGGGCCGGTACGACGTAGCCGACCAGCCGGTCGTCGCGTACGGTCACGGCGGCCTGGGCCACCTGGGGGTGGCTGCCGAGCACCGCCTCGATCTCGCCCGGCTCGACGCGGTATCCGCGGATCTTGACCTGGTCGTCGGTGCGGCCGAGGAAGTCGAGGTTGCCGTCCCCGCGGCGGCGTACGAGGTCGCCGGTGCGGTACATCCGCTCGCCGGGCAGGCCCTGCGGGTCGGCGACGAAGCGCTCGGCGGTCAGCCCCGGCCGGTCGAGGTAGCCGCGGGCCAGGCCGATTCCGGCGATGTACAGCTCGCCGGGCACGCCTTGCGGTACGGGGCGCAGCCAGGCGTCGAGGATGTGGGCGCGGGTGCCCCGGATGGGGCGGCCGACGGTGGGGGTGGCGCTGTCGCCGGTGCCGCCGCCGAGGGTGTTGATGGTGTACTCGGTCGGGCCGTACAGGTTGTAGCCGTACGTCCCCGGGGTGTCGCGCAGCCGGGACCAGACGCTGTCGGGGACGGCCTCGCCGCCCAGCAGCACCAGCGGCGGCACATGGCCGTCGAGCAGGCCCTCCTCGATCAGCAGCCGGGCGTAGGTCGGGGTGACGTTGACGACGTCGATCCCGTGCCGCTCGCAGTAGGCCACCAGGGCTTCCGCGTCACGGCGCAACTCCTCGTCGCACACGTGTACTTCGTGGCCCTCGACCAGCCACAGCAGTTCCTCCCACGACATGTCGAAGGCGAAGGAGACGGTGTGCGCGATCCGCAGCCGGCGCCCGGCGGCGGCGGCGACGGCCGGGGCGAAGACCTCCTTCCGGTGGTTGAGCTGCATGTTGGTCAGGCCACGGTAGGGGGTGACGACGCCCTTGGGGCGGCCGGTGGAGCCCGAGGTGTAGATGACGTAGGCCGGGTGCTCCAGGCTGAAGTCCGCGGTGACCGGGCCGCCGGGGAGCCCGGCGAGGTCGGCGGCGACTGCCGGGTCGTCCAGCAGGACGCGCGGCAGGCCGCCCTGGAGGGACGCGGAAACCGCGGTGGTGGTGAGCAGCAGCAGCGGGCGGGCGTCCTCGATCATCAGGGCGAGGCGGTCGGCGGGGTAGTCCAGTTCCAGCGGCAGATAGGCGGCGCCGGTGCGCAGGACGGCGAAGAGCGCGACCACCATGTCGAGGGAGCGCGGCAGCCCGAGGGCGATCACCTTCTCGGGACCGGCGCCCCTGGCCAGCAGCAGGCGTGCGGTGCGGTTGACGGCGGCGTCGAATGCGGCGTAGGTGAGCGTGCGGTCGCCGAAGACCAGGGCGGTGGCGCCGGGGGTCCTGGCGGCCTGGGCGGCGAGGAGGTCGGCGATGGTCTCCTCGGGGGCGGGCACCCGGCTGTCCGCCGCCTCGCGCGCCAGCTCCGCGCGCTCGGCGGGCAGCAGCGGGTCGAGGCGGCCGACCGGCGCGGACAGGTCGCGGCAGATCCGCTCCAGCAGGCAGGTGAAGCGGTCCAGGAGGCGCCGCGCCTGGTCGTGGCCGACGACGTCGGCCCGGTGGGCGAGGGTGACGCCCGTGCGCCGGCCCGGGGTCACGATGAGGTTGACCGGGTAGTGGGTGGCGTCGACATTGGCGACGGCGGTGACCGCGTACCGCTCGCGCAGCCGCTCCAGCCGGTCCTCGGTGTCGCTGTTGCGCAGTACGAACAGGGTGTCGAAGAGCCGCCGGTGCCCGGTCTCTGCCTGGAGCACGCCCAGGCCCAGGTATTCGTACGGCATGAGGGCCAGGCGCTCGCCCTGGACGCGGCGCAGCAGGTCGAGCACCGGCTCGGCCGGGTCGTAGGCGATACGGGCGGGCACGGTGTTGAGGAACATCCCGATGACGTTCTCGACGTCCGGCACCTCGCTGGGCCGGCCGGCCACGGTCGTGCCGAAGACGACGTCGGTGCGGCCGGTGGCGGTGGCCAGGGCCAGGCCCCAGGCGGTGTTCAGCAGGGTGTTCAGCGTCAGGCCGTGCCCGCGGGCGGTCTCGCGCAGCCGGTCGCCCAGCTCTTCGGACAGCCGGGTGTCCAGGTGCTCGGGGACGACCGGCTCCAGGCCGCGCCCGGCGGCGGCCGGCGCGATCAGGGTGGGCTCGGCCAGCCCGGCCAGGGCGGCGCGCCAGGTGGCGGTGGCGGCGCTGTCGTCCTGGGCGTCCAGCCAGGTCAGGTAGTCGCGGTAGGAACCGGGGCGGGGCAGCGCCGAGTCGTCGCCGCCGGAGGCGTAGAGGGCGAAGAGCTGGTCGAGGAAGAGCCAGGCGGACCAGCCGTCCCACAGGATGAGGTGGCGGCCGATGACCAGCCGGTCGCCGCGCTCCGCGCCGAGGCGTACCAGCAGCATGCGCAGCAGCGGCGGCGCCGCCAGGTCGAAGCGGCGGGTCCGCTCGGACTCGGTCAACTCCGCCAGCCGTACGGCCTGTTCGTCCGCGGGCAGCCCGGACAGGTCCACCTCCTGGAGCGGCACGCGCGGGTCGCCCAGGATGAACTGGACCGGCTGGCGCAGCCCGTCGCTGGTGAACCCGGCCCGCAGCGCGGGATTGCGGGCCAGCACGGCGCGGGCCGCACGGCGCAGCCGGTCGGCGTCCACCCGTTCGGCGAAGTCGAAGGACTCGTGGACGGTGTAGACGTCGAGAGCGCCGTCGTCGTAGGTGGAGTGGAAGAACAGCCCTTCCTGGAGCGGCGCGAGGGGCCAGACGTCCACCACACCGCCCGAGCGGTCCGCGTCCGCCGCGCCGAGGCGCCGGATCCGGGCGGACTCCTGCGCGGTGAGGTCGGGCGAGGGGGCGGCGGCGCGCACGGGCGGCTGCGCCGCGGGGGCCGCCGCGGCGGCGAGGGCGGCGGGAGTGCGGTGCTCGAAGACATCGCGCGGGTCGAGCGGCAGTCCGGCCGCCCGGGCCCGGCTGGAGACGCTGATGGAGCTGATGCTGTCGCCGCCGAGCAGGAAGAAGTCGTCGTCGGCGCCCGCCTCTTCGAGGCCCAGTACCGCCGCGAAGATCTCGGTGAGGGTCCGCTCCCGCGCGGTGCGCGGGGCACGCGGGGCGGCCCGCTCCGCCTCCGGCTCGGGCAGGGCCGCGCGGTCCAGCTTGCCGCTCGGGGTGAGCGGCAGCGCGTCCAGGACGACATAGGCGTCCGGCACCATGGGCGCGGGCAGCTCGTCCGCCAGGGCCGCGCGCAGTTCGGCGGCCCCGGGCCGTACGGCGGACGCGGCGGGCACGACGTAGGCGGTCAGCCGCGCTCCCGTGACGGTCACCGCGGCCTGGGCGACGGCGGGCTGCCGGACCAGGGCGGCCTCGATCTCGCCCGGCTCGACGCGGTTGCCGCGCAGCTTGACCTGCCGGTCGGTGCGGCCGAGGTAGTCGACGGCGCCGTCCGCGCGGCGCCGCACCAGGTCGCCGGTGCGGTACATCCGGGTGCCGGGCGTGCCGTAGGGGTCGGCCACGAAGCGGTCGGCGGTGAGCGCGGGGCGGCCGTGGTAGCCGCGGGCCAGTTGCACGCCGGTCAGGTACAGCTCGCCGGGGACCCCGGCGGGCACCGGGCGCAGGCACGCGTCGAGCACGCGCAGTCCGGTGTTCCACACCGGGCGGCCCAGGGGCACGGTGGCGCCGGGAGCGCCGTCGCAGGTGTGGTGGGTGACGTCGACGGCGGCCTCGGTCGGGCCGTAGAGATTGTGCAGCGGCACCCCGGTCAGCGCCTGCCAGCGGGCGGCGGCCGCCGCGGGCAGCGCCTCGCCGCTGCTGTAGGCGCGGCGCAGCGTCGCGGCCCACCCGGTGTCGCGGGTGACCTCCTCGGCCCGGAGGAACGCCTCCAGCATCGAGGGGACGAAGTGCAGCGTGGTGACGGCCTGTTCGCGGACCAGGGCCGCCAGATACGCCGGGTCGCGGTGGCCGTCCGGCGTGGCGAGCACGACGGCGGCGCCCTCGCACAGCGGCCAGAAGAATTCCCAGACGCTCACGTCGAAGCTCGCCGGGGTCTTCTGGAGCACCCGGTCGTCGGGGGCCAGACCGTACTCGCCCTGCATCCAGGCGAGGCGGTTGGCGACGGCCCGGTGGGTGACCACGACGCCCTTGGGACGGCCGGTGGAGCCCGAGGTGTAGATCAGGTAGGCGGCGTCGTCGGGTCCCGCGGCCGTCCCGGGGACGGTGCCTTCCTCCTCGGCCGGGCCGTCCAGTACGAGGATCTCCCGCCCCTCGGCCGCGGGCAGCCGGGCGGCGTGCGCCGCGGTGGTGACGACCGTGGTCACACCGGAGTCGGCGAGCATGTGGACGACCCGGTCGGCCGGGTAGTCCAGGTCCACCGGCAGATAGGCCGCTCCGGACTTGAGGACGCCGAGCAGGGCGACCATCAGCTCCGCCGAGCGCGGCACGGCGACGGCCACGAAGAGGTCGGGGCCCGCGCCCCGGGCGCGCAGCCGGCGGGCGAGGACGCCGGCTGCGGCGTCGAGTTCGGCGTACGTCAGGGTCCGCGCGCCGGCGACGACGGCGGTGGCGTCCGGCGTACGGGCGGCCTGCTGCTCGAAGGCGGCGGCCAGGGTCGTCGGTGCGACGGGGTGCGCGGCGCCTTCGAGGCGGGAGGCGGCCGTCTCCTGCGGGGTCAGCAGGTCGAGGGACGCGACCGTGCGGCGCGGGTCGTCGGCGACGGCGTACAGGACGCGGGTGAGCCGGTCGGCCACGGCACGGACGGCGTCGGCGTCCAGCAGCCGCTGGTGGTGCTTGAAGCGCAGGTCCAGCCGGTGGCCGGGCTTGGCGATCAGGGCCAGCGGGTAGTGGACGGCGTCCTGGAAGGAGTGGCCGGTGATCCGTACGGTGCCGGTGGGGTCGGTGAGGCCGGGTTCCGCCGGGTAGTTCTCGACCACGACGAGGGTGTCGAAGAGTTCGCCGGCCCCCGCGAGCCCGGCCACGCGCTGCACCTCGGCCAGACCGAGGTGCTGGTGGTCCAGCAGAGCGCCCTGCTCGGCCTGGAGGCGCTCCAGCAGGTGCGCCAGGGTGTCGGCGGGAGCCCAGCGCAGCCGGGTGGGGAGGGTGTTGATGAACAGCCCGACCATCGACTCGACGCCGTCCACGGCCGCGTCCCGCCCGGAGACCGTCGTACCGAAGACGACGTCCTGACGGTTCGCCAGACGCCCGAGCAGCAGTCCCCACGCGCCCTGGACGACCGTGCCCAGAGTCACGCCGTGCTCCCTGGCTCGCGCCGCCAGCCGGGCGGTCACCCGCTCGGACAGCTCGACACGGATCTGCGCGGGCTCGACCGCCGCCGGGCCGGCCGGTGCGGGTCCTGCCAGCCGGGTCGGCTCGTCCACTCCGGCGAGCGCGGTGCGCCAGGCGTCGCGGGCGGCCTCATGGTCGGCCGCGGCGAGGCGGCGCAGGTGGGCGCGGTAGGGGGTGACCGCGGGCAGGGCGGCCGGGGTGTCCGCGTAACAGGCCATCAGCTCGCGGTGCAGGATCGGCAGGGACCAGCCGTCGGCCACGATGTGGTGGAAGGTCAGCAGCAGCCGGCTGCGGCCGTCGCCGAGCCGGACCAGCGCGCAGCGCATCAGCGGCGGCCGGGCGAGGTCGAAGCCGCGGGAGCGTTCGTCGGCGGCGACGGCGTCGGCGAGCGCCGAGCGGGTGGCCGGGTCCTGGGCGGACAGGTCCAGCTCACGCCAGGGCAGGTCGAGGCCGTCGGCGATGATCTGCACCGGCCGGCCCCCGTCGAGCTGCCGGAAGCAGGCGCGCAGCGGCGCGTGCCGCTCCATCAGGCGCCGGGCGGCGCGGCGCAGCAGCGGTCCGTCGACCGGCCCGGACAGCTCGACGGCCTGCTGGACGACGTATTCCTGCTGGTCGGAGCCGTCCACCAGGGAGTGGAAGAAGAAGCCTTCCTGGAGCGGGCTGAGCGGCAGCAGTTCCGCCACGGAGACCGGCTCGTCGCCCTGGAGGCGGCCGACTTCGGCGTCGGTCAGCCGTACCAGCGGGCCGTCGTCGGGCTCGGCGGCGTCCCCGGCGGTGTCCGCGGCCCGGTCCACGGCCTGCGCCAGGGCCGCGACCGTGCGGTGCCGGAAGACGTCCCGGGGGGTGAGGCTCAGGCCCGCCTGGCGGGCGAGGACGAGGAAGCGGATGGCCGCGATGCTGTCGCCGCCCAGTGCCAGGAAGTCGTCGTCGGCGGACACCGCCCGCAGGCCGAGCACCTGCGCGTACAGGCCGCAGAGCAGTTCCTCGCGGGCGTCGCCGGGGGCGCGGCCGGAGCTGAGCGCCGCGTAGTCGGGCACCGGGAGCGCGGCGCTGTCGAGCTTGCCGCTGGGGGTGACCGGCAGCCGGTCCAGGGGCACGAGGGCGGCGGGGACCATGTAGGCGGGCAGCGACTCGGCGGCGTGGGCGCGCAGCGTCCGCATCAGGGCGACGACGTCGCGGAAGGGCGCCGGGCGGTTGGCGTACGGCCGGCCGCCGCCGGGGCGGTAGAGCGTGCCGAAGGGGGCCTCGCCGAGGGCGAGGACCGCGTCGAGGCTTCCGTCGGCGGCCGGGCCGTTCCAGGTGACGGCGCAGCGGTAGCCGTGCCGGGCGGCGAGTTCGTGCAGCGCCTCGGGGTCGGTTCCGGCGGCCGGGTCCGCGGTGGGGCGGCTGCTGTCACCCAGTGCGCCGCTCGCGGCGAGGTCGTCCGCCAGGCGCGCGTTGGGCACACCGGTGAGCCGCAGCCGGTCCGGCCGGCCGGCCGCGCCGAGCCGCCCGTCAAGGACATCGAGCGTGCCGGGGCCCGACCAGGCCAGTTCGGGGCAGGCCGGCACGTCACCCGCGTCGCCGTCCTGCGCCGGCCGCAGCACGACGTCGTAGCGGTACCGCGTCAGCTCGTTGTGGTGGGTCCCGCGCTTGACGTGGACGTCGGTGGTGAAGCCGGCCAGGGAGGTGAAGTAGTCCGGGTCCAGCAGTAGTTCGCCCTCCCAGGCCACCGAGCGGTCCACGGCGGCGCGCAGCGCGTCCTTGTCGTCGCCGTCCGCCGCGGTGCGCCCGCTCTCGACGGCCGCGCGGAGCGTCGGCAGCAGCCGCAGGTTGCGGACGTCGCCGAGGAAGACCCTCCCGCCGGGCGCCAGCAGGGCGGCGGCCTGGCGCAGCACGTCGGTCAGGTAGCCGGCGCCCGGGAAATACTGGGCGACGGAGTTGATGACGACGGTGTCGAAGAAGCCGCGGGGCAGCCCTTCGGTGTCGTGCGCCGGGCGGACCCGCAGTTCGACGCGGTCCGCGAGCCCGGGGACACCGCGCACCTGCTCGTCCAGCGCACGGACCGCCGCCGCGGACAGGTCGGTGCCCCAGTAGGCGTCGCAGCCGGGCGCCAGGCGGGACAGCAGCAGACCGCTGCCGACGCCGATCTCCAGGACCCTCCGGGGGCGCAGCCCGGCGATGCGGTCCACCGTGGCCTGGCGCCATTCGCGCATGTCCGCGAGCGGGATGGGCAACCCGTCGTACATGCTGTTCCAGCCGGCGAAATTCTCCTGGAAGCCCTCGCTCCCGGCGGCCTCGTAGAGCAGGTCGTGCAGGTCCTGCCAGTCGGCGACCTCCGCCTCGCGGTTCAGCGAGGGGACGATGTACGCGGCGAGCCGCCGCTCGCCCGGGCGGTCCTCGCGGACGACGACGGCGGCCTGGTCGACGGCCGGGTGCGCGCGCAGCACCGACTCGATCTCGCCGGGCTCGATGCGGAAGCCGCGGATCTTGACCTGGTCGTCGGCGCGGCCGAGGAATTCCATCCGCCCGTCGGCCCGGCGGCGTACGAGGTCGCCGGTGCGGTAGAGCCGTTCGCCCGGCGCGCCGAAGGGGTCGGCGACGAAGCGCTCCGCGGTCAGCGCGGGGCGGCCGAGATAGCCGCGGGCCAGACCGGCGCCGCCGAGGTAGAGCTCTCCCGGGACACCGGCGGTGACCGGGCGCAGCCGGCGGTCCAGGACGTAGGCGCGGGTGCCGGGGTCGGGGACGCCGATGGGCACGACGGTGCCGGGCGGGGTGTCCGGGTCGCACAGCCCCAGGGTGGAGTTGGTGGTGGCCTCGGTGGGTCCGTACGCGTTGAACATCATCCGCCCGCGGGCGTAGCGGCCGACGAGTTCGGGCGAGACGCGCTCGGTGCCGGCCAGCAGGGTGGCCTCGGGGGGCAGTCGGACGTCGTCCGGCATGGCGGCGAGCAGCGCGGGCGGCAGGATCATGAAGGTGACGCCGTTGGCCCGGGCGTAGTCGGCGAGCGGAGCGCCGGGCACGCGGCGCTCGGACGGTACGACGACGAGCCGGCCGCCGGAGAGCAGGCCGAGGCACAGGTCCCAGAAGGCGACGTCGAAGCTGGGCGAGGCGAACTGCAGGACGCGGCTGTGCGGTCCGATGCCGAAGCGCTCGCGCTGGGTGGCGACCAGGCCCGCCACACCGGCGTGGGAGAGCACGACGCCCTTGGGGCGGCCGGTCGAGCCGGAGGTGTAGATCACATAGGCGGCGTTCGCGGTCGACAGGCCCCGGCGGTCCGGGTCGTGGGGGGCGCGGCCGGCCAGTTCGGCGGCGGTGGCCGGCGCGTCGAGGACCAGCAGCGCGGTGCCGGTGTCCCGCGGCAGGTCGGCGACGACCTCGGAGGTCGTCACCAGGCAGACCGGGGCGGCGTCGGCGAGGGTGTAGGCGATGCGGTCGGCCGGGTAGTCGGTGTCGACCGGCAGGTAGGCCGCGCCCGACTTGAGGACGGCGACCTCGGCGATGACGAGGTCGGCCGAGCGCGGCACCGCGAGCGCCACCACGGCCTCGGGTCCCGCGCCGCGGGCGATCAGGGCGTGGGCCAGGCGGTTGGCCCGCGCGTCGACCTGCGCGTACGTGAGCCGGGTGTCCTCGAAGACCAGCGCGACGGCGTCGGGACGGGCCGCGACCTGCTCGGCGAACATCTCGGGCCACGTCAGGGCGGGCACGTCGTGCCCGGTCTCGTTCCACTCGACCAGGACGCGGCGCAGTTCCCGCTCGCCGAGGACGGCCAGGTCGCCGACCGGGGCCTGGGGGCGGGCCACCGCGTCGGCGAGCAGCCGCGCGTAGTGGTCCAGCATCCGGTCGACGGTCGAGGGCGCGAAGAGGTCGGGCCGGTAGCTGACGCGTACCCGGTCCTCCGTCACCTCCCAGGCGAGGTCGAGCGGGTTGTCCGCGTGGCCCGGGGAGGCGGTGCCGGGGGCGGTGCCGAAGCCGTCGGCGCCGGAAGCGGTACCGGTGTCGAGGCCGTCGTCCGAGCCGTCGCCGGTGCCCAGGACGTCGCCCGGGCCCGTACCGGAGGCGGTACCGAAGCCGTCGCCGCCGCCGACACCGGTGTTGAAGGCCGTGGTGAAGAACAGCCCGCCGCCCCGCGTGGGTTCGGCCCCCAGCAGCGCGGCGAGTGCCGCCAGCGGGGCCCGGTGCGCGGCTGCCGCCTCGCACGCGGCGGCGACCCGGTCGCGCAGGTCGGCGAACGGGGCGTCGGCGTCGACGGCGATCCGCACCGGCAGCCCGTCGTGTCCGACGGTGATGTCGTCGGCGCCGCCGGCGTAGTGGTGCAGCAGCGCCACGTACGCGGCTAGCCGGGTGGGGCGGTCCGCGCGGGTGACGAGCGCCTGACCGCAGGTCAGGACGCCCACCCGCGCCGGAGCGTAGGGGAAATCGGCGGGCAGGACGGTCTCCTGCGGCAGGGGGACGAGTCTCCCCCGCCAGAACCGCGCTGTCGTCGCCGACAGCCCGCCCCGGCTCGATTCTTCCGACATTCCCGAACCAGCAGAAATACCCGACACAGGTGCCCGCGCCTCCCAGGACATGCGGAAACGGCTCGGACGAGCCGCGACCGGACGCCATATTAAGGTAAGGATTACCTAACTAGATAGCCCCTCCTCCCTGCCGGGGCCGCGCGGTCGGGCCGTAGAGTTAAGGTCTGCCTAACCTAAGGACATCGACCATGGAGCCAGGCCTGTGAGACGGCGGAGGAACCTGCGCCCTGCCCTGCTTGTCGTACTGCTCGCAGTCGCGCTGACCGTGTTGTGCCTGCTGTCGATCGCGCTGGGCGCCCTGAGCATCCCGCCGGGCCAGGTGGTCCGCGCGCTGGCCGGCCACCCCTCCAGCCACGTCGTCAACGACGTCGTCTGGTCGGTACGCATCCCGCGGACGGTGCTGGGGCTGTCGGCCGGCGCCGCGCTCGGGCTGTCCGGCGCGCTGATGCAGGCGCTGACCCGCAATCCGCTGGCCGACCCCGGACTGCTGGGCGTCAGCGCGGGCGCCTCCTTCGGCATCGTCGTGGCCATCGCGGTCTTCGGCGTCGGATCGCTGTACGGCTACGTGTGGTTCGCCTTCGCCGGGGCGCTCGCCACCAGCGTGGTGGTCTTCGTCCTGGGCAGGTCGGGGCGGTCGGGGGCCACCCCGGTCAAACTGGCGCTGGCCGGGGTCGCGGTGACCTTCCTGCTCTTCTCGCTCACCAACGCCATCGTCCTGACCGACCCCGACGCCCTGGACCGCTACCGCTTCTGGTCCGCCGGCACCCTCGCCGACCAGGACACGCACGTGGTACTGAGCATGCTGCCCTTCCTCGGCGCGGGGGCGCTGCTGGCGCTGGCCACCGCGCCCGCGCTCAACAGCCTGGCGCTCGGCGACGACATCGCGGCCTCGCTCGGACGGCGAACGGGCCTGGTACGGCTCCAGGGCGTGGTCGCCGTCATGCTGCTGACCGGCGCGTCGGTCGCCGTCATCGGCCCGGTCGTCTTCCTCGGGCTCGTCGTCCCGCACATCGCGCGCCTCCTCGCCCAGTGGTCGGGGCTCGGCCCCGACCACCGCTGGCTGCTGCCGCTGTCGGCGGCCGTCGCGCCGTGCCTGCTGCTCTGCGCCGACATCATCGGGCGGGTGGTGGCGCGGCCGACGGAGATTCAGGCGGGCGTGCTGGTCGCCTTCATCGGCGGCCCGTTCTTCATCGCTCTGGTCCGCCGCAGCAAGCTCGCGGAGGTGTGAGCGATGTCCTCCGCCTCCCGCATACCCGCCTCCGCCGGGCGCCTGCCGTTCCGCCTTGCCGCACCGCCGGTCTCCGGGATCCTGCGGCCCCGCCTCATCGCCGTCTGCGCCGGGCTGGCGGTCGCGGTCTTCCTGCTGTTCTGCTGGGGCGTCTCGATCGGGGACTACCACGTGGGCCTCACCAGCGTGGTGAAGGCGCTGGCGGGCTCCGGCGATCCCGGAACGGTGCTGGTGGTACGGGAGTTGCGGCTGCCGCGGGCGCTGACCGGGCTGCTGGTGGGCATCGCCTTCGGCATCTCGGGGGCGCTCTACCAGACGATGACCCGCAATCCGCTGGCCAGCCCGGACATGATCGGCCTCACCGAGGGGGCCGGCACCGCCGTCGTGGCGGGCATCGTGCTCGGCTGGGACGGCGGCCTGGGCACCCAGGCGCTGGGCCTGAGCGGGGCCCTGGCCACCGCGGTGCTGGTCTATCTGCTGGCGATGAAGAACGGCGCCACCGGCTACCGCATCATCCTGGTCGGCATCGGGGTGTCGTGGATGTGCACCAGCGCCACCGACTACCTGCTGGCGCGCGGCCAGCGCTTCGAGGCGCAGGCCGCCCTCGGCTGGCTGGTGGGCAACCTCAACGGCAGGACCTGGGGCCAGGTGTCGATGCTCGCGACCGCCATGGCGGTGCTGGTGCCGCTGGCGCTGGGGATGAGCCGCTGGATGCGCACCCTGCAACTCGGTGACGACGTGGCGGCGGGCCTGGGCACTCCGGTGCGGTCCGCGCGGCTGGCCCTGATGCTGGTCGGTGTGGCGCTGATCGCCTTCGGCACGGCGGCGGCCGGCCCGGTCGCCTTCGTGGCGCTGGCCGCCCCGCAGATCGCCCAGCGGCTGGCCGGCACCGCGTATCCCCCGCTGGTCGCCTCGGGACTGACCGGCGCGCTGGTCGTCCTCGGCTCCGACCTCATCGCACGCGAAGCGATCCCCGGCACCGAGCTGCCGGTCGGGATCGTCACCGGCGTCATCGGCGCGCCGGTCCTGCTCTGGCTGCTCATCCGTGCCAACCGCGCGGGCTCAGGAGGCTGAAGACCATGACGACCACCGACCCCGGCAAGCAGCCGGGCCCCGTCCTGCGGGCGCACGGCCTGCATCTCGCCTACGACAACCGGCTGGTCGTCGAGGACCTGGACCTGACCGTGCCGCCCGGCCGGATCACCGCCATCGTCGGTGCGAACGCCTGCGGCAAGTCCACCCTGCTGCGGGCGCTGGCCCGGCTGCTGCCGCCCCGGCAGGGGTCCGTGGAACTGGACGGCAGGGCCCTGCGCTCCATCCCCACCGGGGAGCTGGCGCAGCGGCTCGGCATCCTGCCGCAGACCCCGGTGGCGCCCGAGGGACTGACCGTCATCGACCTGGTGAGCAGGGGGCGTTCACCGCACCAGAGCTGGTGGCGGCAGTGGTCGGACGCCGATGAGCTGGCCGTGCACGAGGCGCTGGCGGCGACGGGGCTGACCGGCCTCGCGGACCGCGCCGTGGACGAGCTGTCCGGCGGGCAGCGGCAGCGCGCCTGGATCGCCATGACCGTCGCCCAGGGCACACCCGTGCTGCTGCTCGACGAGCCGACCACCTATCTCGACCTCGCCCACCAGATCGACGTGCTCGACCTGATCACAGACCTCAACCGGCGGGAGAACCGCACGGTCGTCATGGTGCTGCACGACCTCAACCAGGCCTGCCGGTACGCCGACCACGTCATCGCCATGAAGTCCGGCCGGATCGTCGCGCAGGGGCCGCCCGCCGAGGTGATCACCGCCGCTGCCGTCGAGGACATCTTCGACCTGCGCTGCCAGATCGCCACCGACCCGGTCAGCGGCACCCCGCTGGTCATCCCGATGGGCCGGCACCACGAGGCCGTGCCGGTCAGCGCCGACTGACCAGCCCCGCCCCGCGCGGCTGTTGCGGGGCGGGGCGGCGCGGAGCGGGCCGGCACGCGTCAGCGCGGGCGGCGTGCGGCCCGGGTCAGGGCCGGGCGGTGAGGTAGCCGCCCATGGTGCGGAAGAAGTCGTTCGCCGCGTGCTCGGTGCCGTCCTCGGTGCGCAGCCGCCGGATGACCAGTCCGCGGCGCGTCCCGCTGCGGGCGTCGGCCCCCGCCACGATGACGACCCCGTCGCCCTCCCGGATGAAGACCCGCCCGGGTGTGCCGCCGTACCTGGCCTCGGACACCGAGGCGGACACGATACGGATCCGCTCGCCCCTGTGGTGGGTGAAGGCGCTGGGGTACGGGTCGGACTGGGCGCGGACCAGCCGTTCCAGGTCCTCGGCGGGCCACGTCCAGTCGATGCGGCTGTCCTCCAGGGAGCGTTTGTGGAAGAAGCTGGCCTGCGCGGGGTCCTGGGTCCGCCAGCGCGCCTCGCCGGAGGCGATCAGCCGCAGCGACTCGCCGACGAGGGGGGTGATCAGGTCGACGGTCCGGTGGAAGAGGTCGGTCGCGGTGTCGGCCGGGCCGACCGGCACCGACCGCTGCAGGAGGATGTCTCCCGTGTCGAGTCCGGCGTTCATCCGGTGGGCGGTGACGCCGACCCGCTCCTCGCCGTTGACGAGCGCCCAGATGATCGGGGAGAAGCCCGCGTAGGCCGGCAGCAGCGAGTCGTGGATGTTGAGCGTGCCGTGCGGCGGCAGGTCGAAGATCTCCGGCGGCAGCCAGGTCCGCCAGTTGTTGGCCACGATGATGTCCGGGGCCGCCGCCCGTATGGCGTCGAGCAGTTCACCGTCGTCGGGGCGGCTGCGCAGCAGCACAGGGACGCCGTGCTTGGCCGCCAGTTCGGCGACCGAGTCGTCCCAGATCTTCTCGTACGCGTGCTCGCTCCTGGGATGGGTGACGACGAGGACGACCTCGTGGTCGGAGTCCAGCAGCGCCTGCAGCGTGCGGTGGCCCCAGGTCTGATAGCCGAACATGACGACCCGCATGGCGGTTCTTCCCTTCGACGGCATGATTGCAAGGTAAGGCTTACCTTATCTAGGATGAGCCGCGCTGAGGGAGGCGATGCAACGGTGAAGACACCGGGCAGTGGGCCGCACATCATCCATGACGTGCTGGGAATAGGTTTCGGGCCGTCTAATCTCGCACTGGCGATAGCCGTTGAAGAGCACAACGCGGCGGCGCCGGAGCACCGCAGAGTCGACGCCCGGTTCCTCGAACGCCAGTCGGGCTTCGGGTGGCACCGGGGCATGCTGATCGACGACGCGACCATGCAGGTGTCCTTCCTCAAGGACCTGGTCACGATGCGGAACCCGAGCAGCAGCTTCAGCTTCCTGTGCTTCCTGCGGGAACGGGGCAGGCTGGTGGACTTCCTCAACCAGAAGACGCTCTTCCCGCTCCGGGTGGAATTCCACGAGTACTTCGAGTGGGCCGCCGCGCGGGTCGCGGACCTGGTCGACTACTCCCACGAGGTGCTGTCCGTCATACCGGTGCGCGAAGCGGACGGCCTCGTGCACCACTTCGAGGTGACAAGCCGCGACCCCGCGGACCCCGCGGGCACGGTCGTGCACCGGGCGCGCAACGTCAGCGTGGCGGTCGGCCTGGAACCGCATCTGCCGCCGGGCCGGGCGCTGTCCGAACGCGTGTGGCACAACAGCCAGTTGGTGCCGCGGGTGGCCGAACTGAGCGCCGCGGGCAAGCCCGTCCGGCGGGCCGTCGTCCTCGGCGCGGGCCAGAGCGCCGCCGAGGCGGTCGACTACCTGCACCGCACCTTCCCCGAGGCCGAGGTCTGCGGCGTCTTCGCCAAGTACGGCTACACGCCGGCCGACGACAGCCCCTTCGCCAACCGGATCTTCGACCCCGAAGCGGTGGACGTCTACTTCGGCTCCCCGTCGGAGGTGAAGCAGTCGCTCTACGACTACCACCGCTCCACCAACTACTCCGTCGTCGACATGGACCTCATCGAGTCCCTGTACGCCACGTCGTACCGCGAGAAGGTGCAGGGCCGCGAAAGGCTGCGCTTCCTCAACGTCTCGCGCATCCGCGACGTGGAGGTCCGGGAGGACGGCCTGGACGTCACGGTGGAATTCCTGCCGACCGGCGAACGGCAGACCCTCGCGGCGGACGTCCTCGTGCACGCCACCGGCTACCGCTCGCAGGACATCGGGACGCTGCTCGGGGAGTCGGCCAAGATCTGCCTGCGCGACGACGGCGACGCCGTCCGGGTCGGCCGCGACCACCGCGTGGCGGTCAGCCCTGACGTCACGGCGGGCATCTACCTCCAGGGCGGAACCGAGCACACGCACGGGCTGACCTCGACCCTGCTGTCCACGACCGCCGTCCGCGCAGGCGAGATCCGCGACTCCCTGGTCGCGCACCTGAGCCGCCGCTGACCCGGCGGCGCCCGGCGCCCGGCCGCCCCTCCCCCGAGGGCGGCCGGGGCGGCCCGGGGCAGGCGGGTCCGGAGCCGCCGGCCATGACACCGGGTCAGCGGACGGCGGACGGCAGGAACCCGGTCACACCTCGAACTTGGCCGCGGCGCCGTGGTCCAGCCACTGCACCCGCGAGGCGAACGGCGAGGCGCCGAAGACCTGCCGGGCCTTCTGCTGCTTCTCGCGGAAGTGCGCCCAGCCCTCGTAGTGGACGGGCACGATGGTCCGCGGGTCGAGCAGACCGCACAGCTCCACGGCGTTCTCGGCGGTCATGGTGTACCGCATGGGACCGGTGATCGGGAAACGCACGCCGCCGAGGTGCAGGACTGCGGTACCGACGTCGAGCCGGCTCGCCACCTCGCGCAGTCCGTCGTACAGGACGGTGTCGCCGGAGATCCATAAGATGCCGTGCTCCTGGCCCTCCCAGCGCAGCGCGAAACCGGTCACCGCCCCGACCAGCGGCCTGGTGCCGGCCGGGCCGTGGCGGGCCGGCGTCGCGGTGATCTCGATCGGCTCCCTGCCCTTGCCCTGCAAGGTGGTGGTCGCCCATGGCGCCAGGCCCTGCACATTCCCGCCGACGCGCCGCGCGCCCTGCGGGGTCGTCAGCACCCTGCCGAACCGCGGCAGCAGCGCGCGCCCCGCGGGGTCGAGGTTGTCGCCGTGCTGGTCGTGGGTGAGCAGGACGGCGTCGATCGGCCCGAGGTCGTCCGCCGAGATCGCCGGCCCGGCCAGCTTCCTGGACATCGCGCCCCAGCCGAAGGAATAGCGCTTGCCCGGCGGGTCGAACGTCGGGTCGGTCAGCAGCCGCCATCCGCCGGCCTCGATGAGGGTGGTCGGACCGCCGATGTGAGTGATGGTCACCTGAGTCACGTGAGGACACCTCTCCGTTGTCGTCCGGGCGACGATACCGTCCAGGAGGGCGCCCCACGCGGCGAGTCGACCATTGCGCGCACCGGCCGGAGGGCCGCGCGGGGCCGGCGTGTCAACAGTCCCGTTCAGGTCTGATTCTGGCCAATTGATCACGCGGCGCCCGGCCGCGGGACCTTCGTGCGTAGCGTCGGGTTGCCCCCACTCCCGGGGGACCTGGTCGTGCCGGTCCGATCGAAAAGAGTGGCATGCCGAACGCAGGGGACACGACGTCCGCGGAGCGGCTGGAGCGGTTGCGCGAGGTGCTGACGGGGTCGGGGGCGCGGCCACCGGGCGGCGGGCGGGGCCTGTCCGGCTGCCGGTACGGCAATGTCCTGATCGGCGCGGCGCTGCACGGGGCCGACCGGCTGCGGGCCGGGGAGGCGCCGACGGAGTTGGAAGGCCTGCTGCTGGCCGTGCTGCGGGCGGCGGTGCCGGAGGCGGAGCTGCCGGACTGGGGACGGGTCTACCGCGAGACCGTCACCGCCCGCGGGCGGCTTGACCTCGTACCCGAGGTGCTGACCGGCCGTCCGGTCTCCCTCGGGTACGGCATGGCCGATCTGCGGTCCGATGTCAGGGCGGTGGCCGAGGAGGCGCTCGGCTGCCGCAATGTGGCCCTGCTGAGCGCGGAGTCGCTGGCCGAGGGCGGCCCGCTGCATTCGGCCGAGTTCGCGGCCGGGGTGCGGGAGTCCGGCTTCGGCGTGGTCGGCGTGGCCGGCGCCGCGCGACGGGCCGCGGGCGGCGTGCCGGAGCCGGCCGCGGCGCCGTTCAGGGCGGCCTGGGAGGTGGCCGCGGGCCGGGGGGCCGGCGTCTTCTGGACCGGAGACCTCGCCTCGGCCGCCGGACCGGCCGACGCGTCCGCGCCGGCGGTGGTGCTCGGCGGGGAGGGCGCGGACCGCATCTCGTTCGGGATCCACGGCGGCCGGGGCGGCGGCGAACGCTACCGCGAGGTGATGCGCCGGCTCGGTGTGCTCACCGACTCCTGCACCCGGGCCATGGGGCAGGACGACGGCGGTCTCCCCGTCCCCGGCATGGAGTTCACGGGCCTGGTGTGGGAGGTGCTCAAGCTGTTCGCCTTCGTCAGGGAGCAGGTGGGCGACCACGACGAGGAGTCGTACGTCCTCGGCCTCACCTTCGGCCGCGGCGACGTGGCCGTGCTGTTCCACCGGCGCGAGGTGGAACTGGACCTGGACACCGGCGGGCGTGCCCCGGTGCGCCTGGCCTACCGCGGTGAGCGGCCCGCCTTCCCCGCCGGTGATCTGGAGTACGCCACCTGCCGGGCGGACGGGCCGCCCGGGGCGCAGCCGCGCTCGTGGAGCGCGCCCGTACCGCTGGGCTGGCAGAGCGTCACCGCGCCCTCGCTGGTGTCCTACCGCGACGCACTCCACGCGGTCTTCGCCCGCCCCGGCGACCACGCCTTGATGTGGAGCCGCCTCGACGGCGGCGTCTGGCGCGCACCGGCCCGTGTCGGCGGGTCGGACAGCTTGCAGCGCGCGGCGCTGACCGTCCACGGCGGGCTGCTGTACTGCTTCCACACCACGCCGGGCGGCGACGTGCTGTGGAACCGCTTCGACGGTTCGGTGTGGACCCCGGAAGTGCGGGTGGACGGCTGGGACAGCCCCGTGTCCCCCGCCGTCGCGTCGCACGACGGGAGCCTGTGGGTCAGCCACCGGGACCACGGCAGGCGGATCCACGTCGACCGGTTCACCGCCGACCACCGCCCCGCCTTCGGCTACCGCTTCGACAGCTCGATCAGCGACAGCGCGCCCGCGCTGGTCTCCACGGGGGCCACCTTGTGGGTCGCCCACCGCGGCCTGGACGACAAGGTCCGGGTGCGGTACAGCGACAAGGCGCTGTCCGCCGCCGACTGGCAGGACCACGAGCCCGCGCACGACCTGCTGACCCAGCGCAGCCCGACGCTCGCCGGCCGGCCCGGTACGGGCCTGCACCTGCTGGCCCGCGGCGCCGACGGAAGGCTGCACCTGGGCGTGCGGACCGACGGCGGCGGCTGGGCCGGTATCGCCGCCCCCGCCCGCGACGGCGCCTTCCCCGCGCTCGACGCGGGAGGCGCGGCCTTCCACCACGGCAAGCTGTACGCGATGTACCGCCGCTGAGGCGTACCAGCGGCGGAACATCGCGTACAGCTTGCCGTGGTGGAAGGC
>NZ_JAJSYW010000131.1:0-19640 GCF_036815005.1 Streptomyces sp. IBSBF 2435
GGGCCGGGCTGGGCAGCGGAGCGGGACCGGGGACCGGCTCCGGTACGGGCAGGGGCGCGGGAGTTGGCAGCGGTTTCGGGTCGGGGAGGGGTTCCATGCCCGGCCAACGCCTCGCGGGCGCCGCCCGTTCCGAAGCGGGCGCCCACACCGCTGCTCGATCAGGGGTCTGGCAGTGGTGTCGGCTCGCAGGCGGTGCTGTGAACGTTCGGCGATCGGGGCGTGGAGCGTGCGGTGTCAGGCGGGCAGTGCTGCCAGGGCCCGGGTGAGGTTGGGTTGGATGGTGAAGACGTCCTCGGTGCCGGTCAGGGCCAGTCGCCGGGTGACCGTCGGGGGCAGGGGGCCGACCAGGACGACGGGCCGGGTCCGGGTCGCGGTGAGGAGCAGGCCGAGTAGTTGTTCGTCGGCGAAAGTGAGGGCGCCCAGGTCCACGATCAAGGGGTACACGGATGCGGCGGCATCGGCGAAGGCCGTCTCGAGGACGTCGTCGCGCCCGATGTCGGCGACGCCGCGCAGGGTCAGGACGTAGGCGTCCGGGGTGTGGAATCGGGCGTGGATGACGGTCAGCTCGTTATCGATGGTCCCGCCCGGGTGGTCCATTGGGCCAGCATGCCACTGTCCGGGTCTCACCGGGACCCTCACGGGCGGGGCGGGACGCGCAGGGCGAGCAGGGCGGTATCGTCGCTGGCCCATCCGCCGTGGTGGGCGGCCAGGACGGCAGCGAGTTCCCTGACGGTCGACGCTGCGTCCGCGCCGGCGGTGGCGGCTAGGGCCGCGGCCAGTTCGTCTTCGCCGAAGGCCGGCGGCACGGTGTGGGCCGGGGTGCCGGGACGGGGACGGCCCTCGCAGGCGCCGTCGGTGTAGAGCAGCATCAGGTCGCCGGGCGCCAGGCGGTAGCGCACGTCGGTCAGGTGCACCTCGGGGAGCACTCCCAGCAGCGTGCCGGGCCGGCCGACCTGCTGGACCCGCCCGTCCGTGCGGCGCACCAGCGCGGGAAGATGCCCGCCCAGGGCGATGCGCCCCGACAGGCCGGCCTGGGTGATGCGGAAGGTGGTGTAGACGGCCGTGAGAAACCGCGGCGCGCGCTGCTCCAGCATCGCGGTGTTCAGCCGGTCCAGCAGCGCGGCCGGCGACGATGTCTGGCCGGCGTCGGCCCGCACGGTGTAGCGGGCCATCGACGTGACCTGCGCGGCTGCCACACCCTTGCCGCAGACATCGCCGAGCACCGCACCGTAGGAGGGGCCGCGGGTGTGGAACAGGTCGTAGAAGTCCCCGCCGACCTCCACACCGGCCCCCCCGCCGGCTGATGCCGGAAGGTAGGACGCGGCCGCTTCCAGGCCCGGCACGACACGCAGTACCGGGGGCAGCAGGCCTTGCTGGAGGCTGTGCGCCAGGTCCGCGGAGACCCGGTGCGCCTTGCGGGAGGTGTCCAGGCTCTGCCGCAGGTGGATTTCCGCCGACGCTGAGCGGGCCAGCGTCGCCAGGGTCGTCAGATCCGCCGGTGACCAGGTGCGCGGGTTGTCGTCGATGACACAGAAGCTGCCCAGCACCTGCCCGTCGGGTGACAGCAGCGGATAGCCGGCCCAAGCTCCGATGCTCATCGGTGCGACCGAGGGGTGGTCGCGGGTACGCGGATCGGCGGCCGCGTCGTCCACGACGAACGACTCCCCGTCCAGTCCCACCAGGAAATAGCAGAAGCTCTCGCGGACCACACCCTGCCGGTCCGCGAGATCCACCGTGTCCACGCCGACGCAGGACTTCCAGAACGAGCGGTCGGCATCCACCAGGGTCACGAACGCCCGCCCGCAGCCGGTCACCCGTGCCGCCAGCGTGGCCAGGTCCTCGAAGACCTCCTCCGGCCCGGTGTCCAGCAACCCCGTCGCCGCCACCGCCGCCAGCCGCGCCGGGTCGGACAGTGCAGCCGGAAGCCCGTCCGGCCGCACTTCCCCAGCGAAGCCCACCCCGCTCACCACGCCCGGCACCCCTCATCGCTCTGTTCGAGTGCCAAGCAAACCATGACGGCGCCCCGGACGTCAGCCCTCCCGCCCCCGCCTGCGCTGCCAACGGCTCTGCGACGCCTTCAGCGCAGGAGACGGCGCCGCTGCGCGGTGGCGCAGGGGTCAATGCTCCCCGCCGGACAGGTAGGCCCGCCAGTGGCGCAGTACCCTCACAGTCCGCTCCAGCTGCTGATCACCCGGTCCAGCTCGGCGGCGTCGTGGGCGTCGAACGACTCCGGCATACCGGTCTCCCCTACTGCACTGACCTCCAGGACTGGCAGGGCGCGGCCGTACGGCTGCTCGTAGCTGACCAGGTCGGACTGCATCCTCGGGAACGGCCGGTTCACCGGCGTGTTCCAGACCACCGGCTCCGAGCGTGGTGGGTGATCCCGTCTTCCACGTTGTCGCGCCCGTCGTTGTGCAGGCGCGAGCACCACAGCGGGCACACGATCGGCCCCGGGATCGGATCCGGCAGCCCCAACACGTCATCGCTCACCCGCCCAGCCTCACCCCGAACCAGCCCGCCCGCAGCCCGGGCTCCACGACGCGGCAGCCCGGGTCGGCGGTCATCCGTTGTGCTCCCGCCGGCTGATGAGCGCGGCCAGGCGCAGCGGGGTGGCGCTGGTTGCGCTGCGCCAGACCGGGCCGGCGGGGCCGTGCTCCTGGAGTTCGGGGAGCGTGGTGACGCCGACGGCGAGCTCGCGCCGGCGGATGCCGCGCAGGGTGCGGATGCCGGCGAGGACGTCGGCGGCCCGGTTGTCCAGCACCGCCTTCTTCTTGTCGGCCAGACGATCAGCAGCGGCGGGAACTTGAACGCCGCACCGGCCCTCGGGTAGCGGGTGAACCAGTCCGGCAGCCCGTCCGGCCCGGCCCCGGCCGGGCGCGGGGTGCGCGGACCGGCGGGGCGGTGGGCGTAGTAGCGGTAACGGTAGCGGTCGTAGGCGGCGGCCTTGTTGATCAGCCTGCCGATCGACATGGTCGCGCGGTCCAGTTCGACGAAGGCATGCGGCAGGTTCTGGTAGGGCAGGTGCAGCACGGCGTCCGGCACCAGCAGGCCGCCGGAGCCGAGCGGGTGGGCGACTTCCACCTCCCGGTCGCCGGCTTCGCCCACCGCCGCACCCGCTCCGGTGCCCGGGCGGAGGTCGCGGGAGAACGCGATGGCGGTGTCGGTGACGGCCAGGGCGTGCGCGTAGGCCGGGGAGGCGGCCACGTGCTCGCCGGTCACCGCCGAGGTGCGGTGCTCGGCAAGCCCGGCGCGGCGCGCCTCGCTCAGGCCGTCGGCGGTGAGGAACCAGATGTGCGGCCGCCGGTCGGTGTTCGCGGCGGCCAGGCCGTCCCTGGCCAGGGCGCGCAGGTGCCTGCGGACGGTGCTGGTGTCAGCGGCCGTCGGGGTCAGCCAGGTGTGGAGCTGGCGGGGCGTGGCGACCCGGGTGCAGGCGAGCAGCTGCACGATCCGAAGGCCGTGCTCCACCCCGTATACGGTGGAAGCAGGGACACCAAAGGAGTCAGCATCCCGGGTGAAGCGGGAACCCCCCTTGCGAGCAGGCGCAACGCCTTCCCGGCCCGCGTCGGCCGCGGGCTCGGGAGTGTGCCCCTGAGCGGGCTCGTGAGCGGGCCTGCGGGTGTGCTCCTGACCGGACCGCGTCTGCGGGACCGGGGAGCGGTCGAGGCGGCGCTGCCGCAGGCCGACGGGCCGCTGATGACGGTGGAGCTCCCGGACCACCAGGTCCTGTTCGCCGTGGTGAAGGCCAGGCGCCAGGAGGCCGACACGTCGTGGTGGTTCGACCTGCAGATCCACCTGCCCAGCCAGGGCAGCAAGCACGGCCGGCTCCTGGCGGTCCCGGCCGCGGTCGACTTCCGCGCGCCAGCCGGCGCCTGCCAGCCCATCGAGGGGCAGTCCTACGGACGCGGTGCCCACCGAGCGGTACGCCGTCCCGGCCCGGTGGCGGATCGAGGAACCCGTCTACTTCGGCACCAGTGTCGGCCGGCCCGGATCGTGCACCGCGGCGACTGCCGCGCCGTACGCGACGTCTCACGGCCCGCCACCACCGAACAGGCCCGTGTTGGTGACGGGTTCTGTTGGCCCCACTGCGACATTGGTTTTGGCCCCACTGGGAGTGTGACCAGACCACGGAGGCAGTGGTCAGGGCGTCCAACGACTCGCTTCACTTGCTCCCATGAGCCAGGAGGTCCATGCCGAGTGGTGTGCACCAGTGCCAGACAGCCTTGCCGTCTCGCTGGGAGACGATGAGCCCGGCCTCACGCAGGGTCTTGGCCTGCATGGAGGCAGCCGCTGGGCTGACGTCGAGCTCGCGGGCAAGGTCGGTAGTGGTGTGCTGCTGGACTAGCAGGCGCAGGGCGTGCGCTCGGGTGGTGCCGACGAGAGCCGCAATAGGGTCGTGGGAAGTGAGATCGTCGCGGAGCGGTAGCGGGGTGACGGCCGGGTACAGCAGAAGGAGCCGGCCGTCGGGCTGAAGTGCTGCCAGAAGATGGTCGGCCCAGAACAGGGTCGGCTGAAGGATGATCCCGCGCCCTTGCAGGGTGAAATCGAGGCTGCGGGGAAACCCCGCCTCCAGCGTCATCCCGCGCCACCGGACGGACGGCGCCAGGCCGGTCAGTGCAGCGCGCAGGCCCCGTCGGGCAATGGCATAGGACAGCCAGGCCGTTTCGGCGTGGAAGCCCGCCCGGATACGCGGCCAGGCGTCGGCGATGACGCCCGCGTGAGCGGAGCGGACAGCCTGCTCAAGGATCTGCCAGGCACCCCGGTCCCTGTTGGCGAGCTGCCGAACCCAAGGGGTGAGCGGCCGGTCGATCGAGCACATCCGGCGCAGTTCGTCCCGTGCGTGCTTGCCTGACGTCGACAAGACCATGTCCATGCCCTCGTCGAGGTCATGGCTCGGAGGATCGAGGAACAACGGTCCGGCACCGAGCGGGGAGACCAGTTGCAGCAGCGGCCGTGCTGTCCGTGGCAAGGTGCGTGCCATTCGCTGCCGCCAGGGACTGAACGCCGGGTGACCGTCCTGACGCTGCAACATCTCGAAGGCCAGGCCGAGTTCCACCAGCGGCGCCGGCCGGGCGGCCACCGTCACGTTGAGCAGATCCTCGACCGTGCAGTGGACTCGCAACACGTTGGTCCTCCGAACAATTCAGCCCCAACTGAAAGCATCGCGCTCATCCGTCACATGAGGGAGCCTGTTACACGCCAATCACGGCACCCTCCGGTACCGCGCCGGACGGCACAGTCAGGTAGGGGAGACGGGACATGCAGAACGGAAGGATACGAAGGATGGGGATCAAAAAGAGGTTCGCGGCCCTGGCGGCCACTGGCTTCCTGGGGGCGAGCCTGGTGGCTGTCGGTGCGGCATCGCCCGCGCAGGCAGCGTCGGACCCGCGCTGCGTGGGAAGCGCAGATGCGCTGTTGGGCACCATGTGCGTGCACATTCACAACCTGGCCACCGACCAGTACTACTGGTTCGGCCCGTGGACGGAGTGCCGCAAGGTGTCCATCGAATGGTACGACGTCGTGACGTACGTCAAGAGCAATCAGACCGGCGGCGTGCAGTCGACGTACTACGACCCGCAGGGTGTCTCCCTGGGCTCCAAGCCCGCCTATTACAACGGCAGGCCCCCCGGGTACAAGAGCAACGACGAGTCGAAGACGGCAGCCATCCAGGTCTGCCCCGCGTAGGCAGGCCCACCCTCACGTCGGCAGTCCAGGGCTGCTGACCGTGCTGCCGGATCAGCGGATCATCTCTGCTCGCAGGCAGGGCGAGGTGACAGCGGCAGAGGTCAGCCCGGTCGCAGGACCTCGCGCTCCCCGCAGCTGTACGGCAGGCGGCCGAGGAGGGCCTGGGCGAATTGTGCTGGGGACCCGCTGCCCGCACGCACACGTTGTGAGCGAGCGACCGGATCCCCGGCTGGGCGGATGTCCTGGACACCGCGCTGGAGGCCCTGTGGCCGGCCGGCAACGTGCGGGGCGCCGCAGCGCTGCTCGTCCTGCGCGGAGTGGTCTCGGGCGAACCCGAGAGTGCGCCGCCCGCACTGACAGAGCAGTGCGGGCTGTGACTTCGGCCGCTCAGACGATGGCGGTGATCTCCTCGATGCGCGGGACGAAACCAGGCGGGGGCAGCGGCAGGCCTACGGCGTCATCGACGAACTCCCCGGCGTCGCCCATATAGGCCAGAGCGGCATCAGTGGCGTCGGTGACGGCAGGGTGGCGTACGACGACCTGCATGCTGGGAACCCTGTCGCACCTGTTTCCTGCTGGTCGAGGGCAATCGACGGGACATCAGCGCCCACAGAAGGCTGGATGGCCCGTGGCACCTGCGCAGGTGTCACGGCAACTCTCAACGAGAAGGAGTCAGCATCATGCGAGCCTCGCTCACAACACGTACCCGAATCGCGCTGGCCGTCGGGCTACTGCTCGCCAGTGCCATCGGCGGCGCACAGACCGCGGGTGCAGCATCCCCGACCGCCGACCCGGCCCCGGCCGCAGGCATCACCGGGGTACACCCGATGAACTGGACAAGCGACATCGAGAACGTCCTGTCCGGCTCGGGCTGGTCCTCCCGCCGGTGGGCCGACGAGCAGTACACCGAGGTCATCTTCACCGGCTGCCACTCGGTACTGAACAAGAGCGTCAGCATCGAACTGCACCGTGACATCAGCGCCGCCCCCGACCCGTCCTACGGCACCAAGAAGCTGACCAACTGCTTCACTTCGTCCGGCGCAAGCAGCGCCGGTGAGTGGACCGGCCTGCCCAAGGGCAACTACTACTTCACGATCGCGGATATCGACGGCGTCGGAACCGCGTGGACCGACTCGGTGTCCGTGGACGTCGTCTACCAGGACACCACCGCGGCCGACTGACCCTACTCGTCACCGTCCGGCCTCCAACAATGCGTAAGCTGCCGGAGTCAGGCATGTTCGGTCAGCCGGTCCGGCCGGGCCCGGACCTCACCAGATGGCAGACCATCGGCGGGCAGTACGCCGCCGAATGGCCCCGACCGAACGGGCTGCCGGTGCCGCAGCCGTTCAGCGTGGCTGCTGGTAGCCGGGGCGGGGCGCGGGGCTCGCTCGGCTTGGACTTCGGTGTCGTGCGGGCGCGTTCGCCGATCCGGCGCCGCAGTTCCTCCAGCAGGGCCAGCCGTTCCGGGGAGAGCGCCATCGCACTATCGGGTGAACCCAGCGGTGCGCCCCTTGTGTGAACTGCAGAGACGCCTGCGCGGTCAGCCGCGCCACGGGCCGGAGGATCGCAAGCGGGCCAAGGCGCGGGCATCGTGCCGTGCGGCGGCGCTGCCGATGCGGCCCTGGCGGGGCAGAGTCCGGCGGGACTGCCCGGCAGCGAAGCGGCGCTGGCCTGCCGCCTGGAGTCGCTCCCGCTGCTCGCGCAGCTGCTTCTTCTTCTCCTGGCCGGTCCTCGGCGTCGGTTGCGCCTTCGGCGGCCCGTACGCGGCGGCGCCTCCTGGGCGGCCTGCCGGGTGCGGGCGGCGGCGGCCTCGATCCGGGGGTCTGCGGGCGGTGTGGCCATGTGATTCCTCCGTTGGGTGTGCCTGGTCCCGGCGTCTGGGTGCCGGGCTGCGGGGTGCCGGGCTGCGCGGCGGTGGGAGCCGACTGCGCCCGGGCGGCAAGGGCGGCGCGGTGCCGGGCGCCGCCCTTGAGGAGGGCGGCGGCAGCCTCGATCAGGTGCTGGCTGTCCCCGAACGCGGCAAGGTCGGTCTCCTGCTCCAGGAGGTGGCCGGTCTCCCGGCCCGCAACCGCGGCGCGTGTTTGCACTTGGCCTTGTAATCGGCCACCAGGAGGGGCCCCGCGTCGGCGATCTGCTGGCGGCGGGTGGACTGCCAGCCGATGAGCCGCTGGTCGATGCCCGCGATCTCCATGACGGGTCGCCGGCCGGGTGCCACCTCGCGCGGCTCCCACGCCCACCCCAGCCGCGCGGACACCTCTTCCATGAACACCAGGGTGTGCTTCCCGGAGGACCGACGTGCCGACCTACGAGCCCACGGCCCGCTTCACCGCCGACCTGGACCGCTTCACCCCGCAGCAGCGCTGCCGCTTCCACCGCGTCATCACCCGGGCCTTCGTCCCCGACCTGCGCGCCGGCCACTTCCGCGCGGGCCTGCGCGCCAAAGGCGTACGGCGCGCACCCGGCGTCTACGAACTCACCTGGGCCGGGGACGACCGGGCAACCTGCCAGTACGGACCCGAGTTAGTCCGCGGCGCGCCGCACATCGTCTGGCGCCGCATCGGCACCCAGGACATCCTCACCGACTCCTGACCCGAGGCGGTCTTGCGGGCACCGGACGCCGGTTGGTTGGCTGATCGTTCCGATGAACCAGGAGGGGAACACCGTGGCAGCAGACGACGCAGTGGGCGAGTCCGAGCACATCAAAGCGCTGATCATCAGCACCGCTTCAGCGCTATGGGAGGACAAGGACGCGCTGGGCACGTTCCTCCGTGTGGTCCGGCGCAGCGAGGGATTCGCCGTGCTCGCCGACACGCTGGAGCAGGGCAGCGTCCGGCCCGCCAAGCCGTCGCTCTACGGAGTGCGCAGCACCGAGTTCGACAGCTGAGCAGACCCGCGTTCCCGCGGCCCGTCGGGGTCAGTCGCGGATCTCCTCCGCGAGCCGGTGCATCAAGGACTGCCGTACCGGTCAGGGAGACCGCGTCCGCGCGTACCCAGGTGGCCAGCGCGATGACGCCGTCGGTGTGCTGAGGGCCGCTGGCCTGGTTGAAGCTCTTCTGCAGAAGCCGCTGGTAGCCGTCGGCTTGGGAGTCGAGGTCATCGAGCATGAGTCCGTAGCGGTCGGCCTGATCCTGGTCGTCACGCTTCTTGTCGACGTCCTTGGGCCACACCTTCATGTCGCGCATGGACTGGGTGGCCAGCCGGGCCTCCCGGACTGCATCGGGGTACTCCCCTGCGGTGATCTGCCGCTTGGCGTTGAGCAGATGCGTCGCCGCCGTCGCCAATGGCCCGCTGTCCATCGGCAGGGGAACCGTGACAGTGAAGAACGCGTCCCGGTGCACGTTCTCGATCTGCTGCTCCCAGTCGCTGGCCGGCACCTGGAAGTGGGCCTGCCCATCCATGAACGGGTGCTTCTTGCTCTGCGGAAGCGAGCTGCGGAAGTCCGCTATCAGCAGGAGTCTGCCGCCGTTGCGTTCGCGCTCGAGGGCGAAACCTGGTCGGTCGTCAGTGGCAGCGACAGGTCGGCAGAGCGGCCCATCCCCAGCTGCAGGCCGACCCCGGTGGGCGTGAACGAACCCAGCAGTGTCGCCCGCTGATGAGGTGCGGGCGTCGTCGGGCGCGTTGCCAGTGGGCTGGCTTCGGAGTGGGGGAAGACGGAGCCGAGTGGAACGGCTTCGGTGGCTTCTGTCGGTCAGCCGATGTCGCTGGCCTCGCCCCGCTTGGGGATCGCCTCTCGACACGGAGGTCGTTCCGCTCCCCGCAGCCGTCGTGGTCGGCGCCGTCGGCCGCGAGGTTCGCAAGAACGTGGGCGAGCGCCGGATCTCTGCGGAACTCGGCACGCAGGGTGCAACGAAGTCTCTGCGGGTCGGTTGGGAACCGCGCCGGGATCGTTCAGGCGGACGGCACCACCAGGCGCAGTCCCCGGACCAGAGCGGAGTCGACGGCTTGGCCGAACCGCCCTTGACAGAGGGCGGCGCTGTAGCTGCGATGGCCCGGCAGAGGGGCGAGTCGTTCGCGGATGAAGGACGAGCGCAGGTCCTTGTCCATCGGCGTGACCAGGCCCTGGGCGATGCGTTCATAGTTGCCGGACCAGCAGTCAAAGACGAAGGTGTCGTACGCGCTGAGCTTCATAACCACACAGCCCCAGTCGAGCAGCCCGGGAACCGTCCGCCGCAGGAGTTCTGGGTACTCGGTGAAGTGGGCGCGTGGGTGCAGGTGGTGGATCAGGTGGTAGTTGTCGTAGAAGGCCCAGTCAGTGCCGAACGAGGGCACCTCTGTGGCGGGCGCCGAACCCTCGGCGTGTGGGGCGTCGCTGTCCAGGGCCGCGACCAGGTGCTCCTGCGGCAGCCACAGGATGGTGCCGGCCTTGGGGTGACGGGGATTCCTCGGATCGCTGAGGCCGTGCCAGACGTACTGCGCCTTCGCCGTGTTGACCGCTCGGTACAGTGCCGCCCCGATCAGCCAGTAGCCGAGGAACCGATCCATCACGACCAGATACACGGTGACGGCCCAGAACGCGGTCATGCCGAGGACGAGCAACGCTTGCCGGGAGCCTCGGCAGCGCCGGTGGAACGCGACTTTTCCCGATGTCAGCATGATGAAGCAGGTCTTCAGACCGAAGACGCAGAACTCCAGGACTCTGGAGCGGTCGTAGGGGAGAGGCGAGTGGATGTCATCGGGTCCCGCGTTCTCCGGGTGGTGGATCACGAGGTGCTCGGTTGCGTAGAACCGTGGAAGCGAGCCGATCATCGGACCCATGACCCAGTCCGAAAGCGTGCGCCAGAAAGACGTCAGCAGGGGGCGACCGTCGAGGTCGAGCACCTGACAATGCATGTCCCAGTGGAAGTACGCCTCGAAATCGATCCAGGCCGGAGCTAGGTACTTGATCAGGAACAGGAAGAGCGTAAGGCAGCTCAACAGGCCGGTGCCCGGACCGACGGTCGATGCAGTGATAACGAGCGGCACGCAGTAGACGAGCTGCACCCGGGCCAGGTGCTGTAGTCGGCGATCGGCGAATCGCCGAGGCGGGGCGCCGAGCGGCGCGTAGCCCGCGGCCAAGGACCACGGTTCGAAGGCTGCGATATAAGCCTCGCGGTGCAGGCAGACGGAGTAGACCTCCGCGAGAGCGAGCACCGTCAGGGCCAGGGCCGCCCACATCAGCACCCGCAGTAGCCCCCCACCGTGCGACGAGTCCGCAAGGCCGAGAACGTACGGCGGCACGAGGGCGTAAAGCGGCAGGACGGGCGCGAGGTACGTGGCATAGCGCCACGGGAGGATCCTTCTGATGGCAGGGGCATGCCGACCGTAGGAGAAGCGGTCGTACCGGCCGATCAGTTCGATGAGGATCAGGAGAGGAAACGTGACAACCACTCCGGCGCAGACCACGGCGAGCCCTGCGGCCTTCTTCACGTCACGTCCCCTTCCCGGTCTGTCCCGGCCCTGCACGGACCTGGCTTCGCGTCTCCCCTGCTCCGCTGGATCGCCGCGCCCGGCTGCCAGTCCGTTCCTTCCTCTCGGACCGCCACCACCTGCCCGGCGAGGACGTGGGACCCCGGGCCGGCGAACCAGCGCGCCTCGGTCGGGTCCCACCAGCGCGCGCCGATGCGGAGCACCTCGTGGTGCACCACGTCGTCGCCGATCCAGGTGTCGTCCGCGTCGGACTCCGACCACGTCGACCGCCAGTGCGCTGCGGTGTGGACAGTCGGCCGGAGCGCCGCGCGCCCCCGTGCGTACGACACCCCGGCCAGCGTGAGCAGCTCGCCCGCCAGGTCCGCGTGGACGCCGCAGTCGCCGACCAGCTCATCCGACTCCGCGAGCCGGCACCAGTGGGTCGGCCACCGGGTGGGTCCCCAGGCAACGACCAGCGGTATCGCGGCCAGCCGGGAGCCCGTGTCGAACCACCGGTCGAACCGCCGCAGGACGAAGCTCCGTCCTTCGCTGCAGCAGGCGCCGCTGTGATAGGAGATCCGCGACAGCCCGATCGAGTCGATGCGCCGGCGGTCCCCGCTGCTGAAGGCGAGTCCCGACGGACGCCGCCGGTCGGCGCTCATGACAGCGATCCCATGGCGCGGCCGCGCCCGAAGGGATAGGCCATCGACAGGTCGTAGGCACCGCACATGCCGAACGCCAGGAAGTCCCCCTCCGCCAGAGAACTCACATCCACCTCCTCGGCGAGGATGTCGTTCTCCATGCATGACCGCCCGAGGACCCGCCCTGTCCCACGGGCCACCGGCCGCCACTTCCCGTCGGCGAAACGGGCGACAGGGTGCGCCCGGTAACGGGCCTCCGGTATGTCACCGAGGGCGGCGTCCACGATGACCTCCCGCCCGGAGCCGCGGCCCTTGACCAGCAGGATCCGGGTGATGACGGCGGCCGCCGGCTGCGTGAGGATCTTGCCCGGCTCCAGCACGAGCTCGGTCTCCGGAGCCCGTAGGCGGTCTGGGACGGCCGCGAGCACGTGGTCGACCGACGAGCGCAGTACGGGCAGGTCGTCGACGTGCCACCCGCCCCCTAAGTCGATGATGGCCGGTGGATCGCCCAGCCGGTCGGCAAGCGGGCCGGCCGAGGCGAGAGCGGCAGCTGCCTCGTGCTGCCACCGATGGGGACCCAGTACGCTCTCCGCCTGATGGAAGTGCAGGCCCCACCGCGCGCCGAGGCGTCTGCGCAGTTCGCCGACCAGCGCGGCTGTCTCCGCCACGCCGGCGCTGTTGTCGAAGGAGAGCCCGAAGCGGCTTGGCACTCCCGGGGCCGCCACGCGTACGCCGACGACGTCCGCGGTGAGCCGGAATCCAGCGTCCAGGGCCCGGAGCAGTTGGGCGAGCTCCTCGACCGAGTCGGCGAAGAAGGCGCCACAGCGCACCTCGGCCCGGGCGGGCCACCATTTCGCCGGTCCGTTCAGGAGGGCACGGCCGGGATCGAAGCCGTGGCCGACCGCGACCTCCAGTTCGTCCAAGGTGATCGCCTCGGCGACCAAGCCGAGGCCGGCGGCGCGAGACAGCAGCTCCGGATGCGGGCACGTCTTGATGCTGTGCGCGAGCACGGTGTGCGGGAGATCGGCGAACCGCGCGCGCAGCGCCGCCACCCGCTCGTCGAAGAGTGGTGTCACAATCTGCCGTGACGGTGTCGCCCGCTCCTCGGACGGCGCCTCCAACACGGTTTCGTAGCGTGTGAGGGAGGCGGCGCTCTCGTGGGGCCATGGCCGTTGTGGGCGGTGTGAGGGCGGGGCCGACGTCGGCCCGCGCAGGACCGTCGGTTCGGAGAGCAGGTCCCTGCGGCCGAGTCCGCGCATGCCCGACGGGTGCTTGGTGGCGGGGTTGATCCCATCGCTGGGGCCCCAGGGATAGGAGGATATCCCCAGCTCAGGAGACACGGCGATCTCCTCGACTACGCGAGTGAAGCCCGGTGTGAGATGGCGGCCGCCGGGTCTGCCCTGCTCGGCAACCAGAGCGGCCGGGAGGTTCGCGCCACAGGTGCTGGCGCCGTGGATCCACGCGGGGAAGCGCGGATTGACCTCCATGAGTACCATGTCGCCCTCCCAGGTGCGGATGGTCTCGATCTCCCCGCCGCCGTTCCATCCGACATCGGCCGAGTAGACGCGCAGCTTCTCCCATAACTGCTCCGGCAGTTCGGCTACCTCACCGGACCACGTCTTCCCCTCCGGTGTGAGAATCGCCTTCGTCATCAAGACGGCGTCGAGGAGCACGCCGCTGCGTGCCACGAAGGCGATGCCGCATTCCTGGCCGGGCTCGTGTGCTTCGAGATGCCAGTCCCCACCCCACTCGCGCTCGACGAAGCGCCCGGCTGCGAGTGCTTCCTCGACACCCCGGACCCGGAACGCCTCGTAGTGCTGCCCCTTGACCCAGGCGCCGTGCGGGGTGTGGCGGATGAACCGCTCGACCGCGTCCCAGTCGCTGTCCGCGGAGGACTGCGGCAGTCGCAGCCCCAACGCCCCCGCCACCGACTCCGGTGGCTTCGTCACCGTGTCGAGTACGCGCTTGCTCGGTGCGAGTATGCGCTCATGCACACCGAAATGCTGGGCGAGTAGGCGCACTTCGAGGTCGAGTGTCGGAATGAAGAACGTGTCGGGCGCCGCGATCAGGCGCGCGACTTGCTCCGCCCACGTCTCCAGATGGATCTCATCCCACCCGGGAAGCAGCACGACCTCGTCGAGCGACGATGTGTGCAGCCCCGAACTGGCGGTGGAGTAGTCCAGACCGACCACTCGCACGTTTGCATCGGCCAGCTTCAAAGATCGCGCGATCCCCAGCCCCGGAGACGGGTTGGGTCCGCTGTGCATCCCACTGACGACCACCGTGATCTGCATGACCCGTTGCCCCCCAAGTGCTCTTGTACCATCCAGCACGCCCGTACGGCTCCCGTGGCTCCCCCGGCCACTTTCCTCCATCTCATGGCTCTTGTCCCAGGTTCCCGCGTGGATCCATGAGCTTGTTCCGCTTTGACGGACACCGTTGGTGTGGTGGTCAGGCGGGTCTGTCCAGCCGACGGCTCTGTTCCGTAGTCGGTGGTGGCGGTGGGTGTGGTCAGCCGAGGAGGATGCGGTGGCGGAGGAGGGGGAAGCTTGCGCGGCCGTGCATCTGGCGCTTGATCAGCTTGGTTTTGTTGTTGACTCCTTCGGTGTCGTCGTTGTGATATCGCAGGGTGAAGGCGGCGTCAACTGCGGCACGGTCCTTCTCGAGGCCGCGGGTGAAAGCATGCAGATGTCGCAGGTCCTCGGCCTGGGCTGAGGTGAGCCACGTGCTCAGCAGGGCGGCATTTCCGTCGGCGGGATCCAGTAGCGCGGCGAAGCGGTGGATGAGGTCGGCCAGAGCGGTCATCTCGTGGCAGGCGGCGAGGGCGGCCTCGATTCGTTCCCGCTGGTGATCCTTGAGGCAGTCGGGGCAGGTGAGCAGGGCGCGGGCCAGGCGCCGGGGCGAAAGCGCGGGCCGGTCGGCCTCGACACAGCCCTGGTTGATGTAGCGGACCAGCAGGTTCGGGCTGCCGGTGCAACCCAGATCCCTGATCTCCTGGAGGAGATGGGTGACGGGGACAGCCGGGTCCTCCAGCCGGCGCTTGCGCAAGTGATCGCGGTAGGGATCCACGAGGGTGGGCCGGTACTTGGGGGCGCGGATGAGGCGCTCGGGCTCGGCGACACGGTCATAGCGCCTGACGGTGTTCAAGGCGAGGTTCAGCCGTCGCGCGCACTCCAGAAGTCCGACTCCGCGCTCGCGCAGGGCGCGGACCTGCTGCCAGCGCGCGCGGGTGGTGGCGGCCTGTCTCTCCGCAGCCGGGGGCGGGCCCACTTTCGCCCAGCAAGTGCTGTGCGCGGCGACCTCTTTGCGGACGGCCTCGGCGAGGTTGTGCCGCAGATGCCGACGGTCGCTGATTCGGACCGCGTCGGGCAGGGCTCGGCGGACCGCCTCGGCGTAGGTGGCCGATCCGTCCCGGCACACGGCCTCGATGCCCGGATGCGCGCGCAGCCAGGCTTCCAGAGTGGCGGCCCCGCGGCCGGGCAGTACCTCGATCCGCTGGCCGGTCTCGGCGTTGATGATGATCGTGGCGTAGCTGTGTCGGCGCCGCAGAGCGAAGTCGTCGACCCCGATCACCTGCGGGATCCGGACCGTAGGCACGGGCACCTGCCGTAGCAACCGCAGGGCGGAGGCGTACGACACGGGCATGGCCAGCGACCGGGTGAGACGGGCGGACGCCCGGCCGCATAACTCCTTGACCAGCTCAGAGAGCTGGCTGGTCAGACGTGTGATGCGGCGCTGATGGTGCTCCAGGAGCCCGGGGACCTGCTCTCGGAAAGTCTGCCGACTGCAGCTGCGGACCGGGCAGACCAGCCGTCGTATCCTCACTCGGACCACGACCTGCCGACCGTCGAGAGGAACGTCCCGCAGCGTCCGGCCGTGATACCCGTGGACCCTCTGCGTCACCACCCCGCACACCGGACAGGGAACAGGAACATCCCGGGTCCGAGCCGAAACCCGGACCATCTCGCCACCGTCCGCCACTTCCTCGATGACCGACGCCGACAACCCCGAAAACACCGTTCCTGCAGGCGTGTTCGCATCATGGACACTCGATGGTCACAGGCGGGCACTCACCATCACCACCGACTACGGAACAGACCCGTCGGCTAGACAGACCCCACCAAAGCAGCCCAATCCCCTGAAGACCACTCCTCCGTCACACTGGCCCGAGCCCGCGATCACCACAGTCACCGGGACCGGCAATTGCACCGGCAACTGCGGCAAGACCGAGACCCGGGCGTGGGACCGGGTCCATCCCCGGCTCGCCCATCGTTCCTCCCGGCTCGACCACGACGGTGGGTTGCTCCCGGTCGAAGGGACGTCGATCCGGCTGGAGGTTGAGCACCTGTCGAAGGACCGGGACTCCCCGCCGTGTGGTCACGGTCCTCCAAGACCGGTGCTGCCCCGGACGACGTGAACCGTTTCCGGCAGGCATTTCTCCGCCGCTTCGATTGTGAGCACACCGTCCGCTTCGCGAAGCAGACTCTCGGCTGGACCACACCGAAACCCCGTACCCCCGGCGCACCGGACCGCTGGATCTGGACAGCTCCGGCTCGCCCGGCCCCTCGCCGAAGACCCAGGCCGGCCCTCGGAGAAACCCACCGCCTCGGACCGGCCCCCCGGCCCGGGTGCGCCGCAGGTTCGGGAACATCCGCGCCCGCATCGCCTGCCCGACCCGTGTTCCCCAACCCCGGACGCCCGCCCGGAGCCGAGGACAAACACCGGGCGCTCCGCTACGACGTCGGCAAACCGTCGAACGCCCCTGAGACCCCGGGGCCATCGGCAAGCCTGGAAGATTTTGGCAGATAAAGAACCAGCTGAGCTGGAGGCGCCGTTGAGGAGGATGGTGCAACCAGCTATCTTATCGGCATGGTCACACGGTGCCGTTCCGGCTCTGCGTTGAGGGGACCTCCAGTAGACCTCGGCGCCCGGCAACACGGCAGTCCTGGACGCTCACCATAGGCTCGCAGACTGTGAACCTATGGGGTGAAGTTGACAGTGAACTTGCCGCTGGTCCGAAGACACGTCAATCGGGTGTCCGGGCTGTGAAATGTTTGCAGAAGCGCTGGTTGGGCGGTTCCTGTGTTCCGAAGGTGGTGCAGGTCCAGACGAATCGTCGGCTCAATTCCCCTGCCGTGGCGAGATAAAGCTCCTTGGGATCGACGGCGCGGGCGGGTGGGTCGAGGATGAGGTTCGCCAGCACCGCGATCCCGGAGAAAGCAGCGAGGTCGTGGCAGCCCTCGGCGATCCTCATGCCAGCAGGGTGTCCCGCGATGCGGTGGGGCGGTCGGTCTATTCGCCGGCGGGATCGATAGGGGTGCCGGAGAAAGACCACCCCCTTGATGAGGGTGCGTTTGATCGTGAGAGATCTGCGTGCCGATAATCATGCTTCCAGGGCGAGTCGGTCCTATTATCGGACCACATGGGTACGTTGGTAGTGGCGGTGGGTGCAAAATCGCCAGTAGTTCTCAAAGTCGCCGTTGTTGATGATGGCGCGCAGGAGGAGGATGGCCTCGGCGTCGTCCCGTCTCCGCCTCACCCTTCCGTTCGGACGACGTCTGTCGTGGCTCGACGCCACGGCCCGTGAGAAAACACGCCGGCAGGTCGCCGGACATCATGGCCGGCCCGGTTGGGCAATGACGCCTGCGGCAATGAAAGTGGCGATTGCGGAGAACCCTGGATCAAAAGTTTCGGGTAAGTAAAAAGACGACGAGAAAGTACTCACGCGCACGGTTCCGAAGTTTCAGCGAAAGGTAAATGGGCGTCATGCGTGATGGCCGGTGCCAGTTGCACACCCAGCTGCCCCACACACCGTCTGAAGGTCCTACCGTCAACGCGGCCGACGGCCACCCAGACAATCCGCTCGCACGCTCCCAGTCCGCCTGGCTCGCCGGTGAGGTCCGCCGGGCCATCGAGCTGGCCGCCACACCCGGCGGCGACGGGGACGACCCAAGGCTCGCCAAGATCTGGCACGCCCGGCTCCTGACCCGCGTCCGCGAACTTCCGGAAGCCACGCGGATCCTCGACGAGTTGACCACCTCGTACGATGTCGCCGACGACGCGGGGGTTTCAGCCGCGTTGACCACCTGCCGCGCCGAGTTCGCGCTCGCGTCGGGTGACGCCGGCAGTGCGTTCGCCGAGGCGAACACCGGCCTCGGGCTGGCCGAAGGGGCCGGCGCCTACGCCTTGCTGCCGGACCTGCATGTCGTCCTGGCGCTGAGCGCAGTCCGGCAGTCCGACACGTCGACCGGCCTGCGATTCGCGCGCAACCTGGGCGATGACGCCCTGCTCGGCCGTACCGCGCACGCGCCCGGGCAGTGCGTGTGGGCCGCCGCCCAAGCGTTCGAGGCCGACGGCGGTCCGGCCGGCGTCAGTCACCTTGTCGAGCGCCTGATCGCCGACGACCAGCTGACGCAGGAGCTCTTCGCGTCCCAGCCCGCCGCCGCGGCGTGGCACGTCCGCCTCGCGCGAAGCATGGGGGACGAGCGACTCGCCTTCAAATGTGTAGTGCAAGCCGATTCTCTCACCGTGAAGTCGTGGGGTTTTCGTTCGCCCCATGCGGCGGCGCTGCACGCCGAAGGGCTGTTCGAAAGGAATCCGGACAAACTGCGTGCCGCGTGCGAGCTGTATTCGGACGACTGGGCGTCGGCGTCGGCCGCCGAAGACCTGGCCCGGACGTGGTCCTCGCTGCGCCTGGGCCAGGATCGTGCCGTCGAACAGTTGAAACGCGCGGCCGCCGACTACGAGCGGGCCGGTGCGGCCCGCGACCTCGCCCGGGTCGCGAGCAAGCTTCGTGAGCTCGGCGTGCGATCGGGCCGTGTGCGGCGGCCGATGCGCCACGACGGACACCGCACCGGCTCCCTCACGGACACCGAGTTCGCGGTGGCCAACCTGGTGAGCCGGGGCCTGACGAATGTGCAGGTCGGCCGTCAGCTCTACATCTCCGCGCACACCGTGGCGTTCCATCTGAAGAAGATCTTCCGCAAGATGGAGGTCTCTTCGCGGGTGGAACTGGCCTGTACGTGGGTGAACCTCACCTCGGATCAGCGAACTGCCGGCTGACGGCCGAGGTCCGGAGCCGCGATCGCGGGTCCGGCCCAGGCCGCGCCAGTGATCACGGTCCGGGTCAGCCGAGCAACAGCGCGTCCGCTCCGGCCGCCGGGTCGGGGTCGATGCGCAGGGTCGTCATCATCCGGGCAATCATCAGGTAGTGGCCCGCGACGAGCGTGAGTTCCACGACTTCCCGGTCGTCCAGAAACGCGCTGACCGACGCGTAGGTCGCGTCGTCGACCTCGTCGTGCACGACGCCCGTCACGAAGTCGACCACGGCGCGCGACAACGGCTCCAGCGCGTCGAGGTCACCCCGGTCCAGCGCGTCGATCTGGTACTGAGTCGCGCCCACCGCCAGCGCGACGGGCACGTGCTGGTCCCACTCGTACCGGGCGGTGAGCTGCCCGACCCGCAGAATCGCCAGCTCGCGCAGCACCGGGTCCAGGGCGAGGTGGTTGAGCAGCGCTCCGCTGAAGCGCAGCCACGGCCGGAACAAGGTCTCGGCATGGGCCATCAATCCGAAAACGTGGAGTGACGGCAGCTTTGACAGCGGTTCGGCGATGGTTTCGGAAGCGGTGACGGAAGTGAGATAAGGAACGCGTGCCATATCTGAAATGGTAAAGGCAATTCGGCCGCAGGTAAAGAAAACCGGTTCCCCGATTCTGCCCGACCGCACTCGACGAAGGGTTCGGCCGCCTTCCGTGGGCGTCCGGGTTGCCGGTGACCCCGAGGAGTGGGGGTGTGCGTTCGGTTCGTCGCGGATCGCCCGGGACGGAGGTCGGGCCGGGGGGGGGGGGGGGGGGGGGGGGGGGGGGGGGGGGGGGGGGGGCGGGCCCCGCGCCCGCCCCCCCGCGGTTGTTTATTCGCCCCACACCCCGCATA
>NZ_JAJSYW010000132.1:0-25942 GCF_036815005.1 Streptomyces sp. IBSBF 2435
CTCGCCACCGCCTCCTACGCCACCCCCTGAACCCCGCGCCGGCCTTCCGGCACGCCATCTTCTGGAGAACCTCCGTGAACGTCCGTCAGCTCGCCCTCGCCACCACCTCCCTGCTCGCCGCCCTCGGCCTGGCCGCCTGCTCCTCGTCCTCCACCGGCTCGGCCCGCGCGGACACCGCCGGCGGCGGCGCCACCGTCACGGTCCGGCTCCCCGACGGCGGCAACTCCGGGGTGCTCGCCCTCGGCCGCAAGGACGGCTCGCTCGACAAGGCCCTGGCCAAGGTGCACGCCAAGGTGGCGTGGACCGGCACGGCCGGCGCGTTCGCCCCCGCCGCGCAGGAACTCGACGCGAACGCACTGGACTTCGCCGAGGGCTCGATCACCTCCGCCATCGCCGCGCTGGCCCAGACGCCCGGCTTCAAGCTCTTCGCCGCCGTCGACCCCGACAAGCTGGGCGAGGGCATCCTGGTGAAGAAGGACTCCGGCATCAACACCATCAGCGACCTGGTCGGCAGGAAGGTCGCCGTCTGGCACGGCGGCACCAGCGAATACCTGCTGCTCAAGGCCCTTGAGCAGCAGCACATCCCGGTGGACAAGGTCACGCGGGTCTACCTCCAGCCCAACCAGATCGGCCCGGTGTTCAACTCCGGCCAGGTGGACGCCTGGTCCACCTGGGCCACCTACTCCGTGCCGACCATCGCCAACTCCGGCGCGCGCTTCCTGACCACCGGCGGCGAGGTCGGCTCGGAGAACTACGCCGTCTGGGCGGTCCGCAACGGCTTCGCCGAGCAGCACCCCGAGATCGTCAAGGCGCTCTACACCTACCTCCACGACGCCGGGGTGAAGCAGCAGCAGAACCCCGAGGCGTACCTCAACGTCAGGACCGATTCGGGTCCCGAGGCCGTCAGTGACGCGCAGAAGGCCGTGGAACTGCCGATCGACAAGGCGCTCGGCACCGCGCAGCCGATCGGTGCGACCCAGTTGGAGCACTTCGCCACCGTGGCGCAGTTCTTCGCCGACCAGAAGATCACCAAGGGCGCCTTCGACGTCAAGCCGCATGTGATCGACATCAACGCGACCGCGGCGAGCGCCAAGTGAGCACCCTGGCCATCGGCACGTCGGCGGACCCGGAGGCACCCGGGCTGGTCGCACCGCGCCCCAAGGTGGCCCGGCCGCGCCCGCGCGCGCTGAGCCTGGGGCTGCGGCTGCTCGGCCCGGTGGCGCTGGTGCTGGCCTGGATCTGGGCGTCCGCATCCGGCACCCTCAGCCCGTCGCTGCTCGCCTCGCCCCGCCAGGTGCTGTCCGCCTTCAGGGAGCTGTGGACCAGCGGCCAGCTCGGCGACGCGCTGTCCGTCTCGCTCACCCGGGCCGGACTCGGCCTGGCCATAGGCGCGTCGATCGGGCTGGTGCTCGGCGTGGTCACCGGATTCTCCCGGCTCGGCGAGGAACTGCTCGACTCCTCGCTCCAGTTGCTGCGCACCATCCCCTTCCTGTCCCTGGTGCCGCTGTTCATGGTCTGGTTCGGGATCGGCGAGACCGCCCGGGTGGTGCTGATCGCGGTGGCGACCAGTTTCCCGATGTACGTCTCGGCGGCCGGCGGCGTACGCAACACCGACCGCAAGCTGGTGGAGGCCATGCGCAGCTTCGGCATGGGCCGCCTCGCGCTGGTCCGCGAGGTGGTGCTGCCGGGCGCGCTGCCCGCGCTGCTGTCCGGGCTGCGGCTGTCGATGACGCTCAGCGTGATCGCGCTGATCGCGGCCGAGGAGATCAACTCCACGGCCGGGATCGGCTACCTGATGTCCACCGCGCAGGAATACTCCCGCACCGACATCCTCACCGTCTGCATCCTCATCTACGCCCTGATCGGCCTGGTCGCGGACGGCACGGCCCGGCTGCTGGAGCGGTTCCTGATGCCGTGGCGCAGCCAGGGGGCGGCGCGATGAGCGAGACACTGGCCGGGACCGCCCGGCACAAGCAGGACAGCGCTGCCGCCGAGCACCGGCACGGCGGCCGGGCCGCCGTCCGCATCCGGGGCCTGCGCCGCACCTTCGGCGCCCGCGATGTGCTGGACCGCCTGGACCTGGACATCGCCCAGGGCGAATTCCTCGCCCTGCTGGGCGCCAGCGGTACCGGCAAGACCACGCTGCTGCGCATCCTCGGCGCCCTCGACCGGCACGACGCCGGCACCGTGCTGGTCCCCGAGGCACGTACCGTCGTCTTCCAGGAACCGCGGCTGGTCCCGTCCAAGAAGGTGCTGGCCAACGTCACCGTCGCGCTGCCGCGCGGCCCGCGCACCAAGGAGACCGGCCGGCGCGCGCTGGCCGAGGTCGGCCTCGACGGGCACGCGGACGCCTGGCCCGCCACCCTGTCCGGTGGCGAGGCCCAACGCGTCGCCCTGGCACGGGCGTTGATCCGCGAGCCGGAACTGCTGCTGCTGGACGAGCCGTTCGCCGCCCTCGACGCGCTCACCCGGCTGCGGATGCACGACCTGGTCGGCGAGCTGTGCCGCCGCCACCGGCCCGCCGTGCTGCTCGTCACCCATGACGTCGACGAGGCGATCCGGCTGGCCGACCGGGTGGCCGTGCTGCGCGACGGCCGGCTGGCGACCGACGAGCGGATCGCCATCGACCACCCGCGCGACAGCGCCGACCCGCGTTTCGCCGCGCTGCGCACCCGGCTGCTCACCGAACTCGGCGTCCACACAGGCGCGCCCACGCCCACCACTTCCGAGGAGTCCCCCGCATGACCGTCAACATCGGTGTTCACAAGGCCAATCCCTCCCTCTACCACCTGTCGCGGCTCGGCCTGCTGGAGGAGCTGCTCCGCCCGTCGGGCGAGACCGTGGCCTGGCACCAGGTCGGCGGCCTGGACACCGCAGCCGCACTGGCCGACGGCACCATCGACTTCGGCGGCACCGGCTCCACCCCGCCGCTGTCGGCGCAGGCGGCCGGACACGACCTGGTCTACGCCGCCGTGTCGGCGCCGCGCCCCGGCCACGGCGCGCTGCTGGTCCGCGCCGACAGCGACATCGCGTCCGTCGCCGACCTCAAGGGCCGTACCGTCCACCTGGCGATCGGCTCCTGGCAGACCCACTTCGTGGCCAAGTCGCTGGCGCGGGAAGGCTTTTCCTACGGCTCCGACATCACCGCCGAGCGCTCCGCCGCCGACTCCTACGCGCGGCTGCTCGACGGCTCGATCGACGCGTGGGTGGGGCAGGGCGCCGAGCTGTCCGCCGCCCGCCGCGAGGGCCGGGTCCGTACCCTGGCCGAGGCCGGCGACCTGATCGCCGACCGCTCGGTCTTCTTCACCCGCCGCGACCTGGCCGACACCCGCCCCGAGCTGGTCGGGCTGATCACCCGGGCGCTCCAGGCCGCCGACGACTGGGCCGCGGGCCACCTGGACGAGGCCGCCGACATCGCCGCGGCCGACCAGGGCGGCTCGGCCGCGGACTGGCACGAGGCGCTGGCCGCGCTGCCCTGGCGGCTCGAACCGGTCTCCGACGCCTTCGTGGCCGAGCAGCAGGAGGCCGCCGACATCCTCGCCGAGGCCGGCTTCCTCGCCCGGCCGATCACGGTCGCCGACTCCCGCCACCCAGGCCTGGACACCGCCGCGGCGCAGGCCCTCGAAGCCCCTGAATCCCCGGAGAAGTGACCGTGCCCACCCCCGAAATCCTCTGGTACATCATTCCGCGCGAGGGCGCCTACCCGTGGGAGCCCGCCGGCCGGCGGAGCATCGACCTGGCCTACCTCCAGCAGCTGGGCGCCGCGGTCGACCGGCTGGGCTACGACGGCGCGCTGTTCGCCACCGACCTCTACGACGTGTGGCCGCTGGCCAGCGCGGTCGCCGCGGTGACCCGCCCCTCGTTCAAGCCGCTGCTCGCGGTGCACCCCGGGCTGATCTCCCCCACCATGCTCGCCAAGATGGCGCTGAGCTTCGCCCATCTCTTCGGCCCCGACCGGCTGCGTTTCAACGTCGTCAACGGGTCCACCGAAGCGCTGCGCCAGGCCGGGCTGCACCTCGAACACGACGAGCGCTACGAACTCAGCGCCGAGTACTGGGACATCGTCAAGCGGCTCACCGCCGGCGAGGTCTTCGACCACAAGGGCCGGTTCTACGAACTGGCCAGCGCCGGCGCCTCGCTGCGCGAACTGACCCCCGTCCAGGGCGGGGCGCACACCCCGCTGTGGTTCGGCGGGTCCTCCGCGCCGGGCATCGAGATGGCCGCCGAGCACGTCGACGTCTACCTCACCTGGGGCGAACCGCCGCACCTGCTGAAGGAGAAGCTGGACCGGGTGCGCGAGCGCGCCGCGCACTACGGCCGCGAACTGCGGCTCGGCCTGCGGCTGCACCTGATCGTCCGGGACACCGAGGACGAGGCGTGGGCCGCCGCCGACCGGCTGCTCGACGTCACCAGCCAGGCCACGTACACCCGGATGCTCGGGGACCCGGAGGGCAAGGACGGCGAGGGCTGGGCGCGGCAGTTCCGCCAGCACGGCGGCCGGGTGCCCGCGCACGCGCGGGAGCTGGTCAAACACCCGAACCTGTGGCCGGGCATGAGCCTGTTCCGCCCCGGACCCGGCACCGCCGTCGTCGGCAGCACCGAGCAGGTCGTGGAGCGGCTCAGGGAATTCCAGGACCTGGGCGTGGGCACCTTCATCCTGTCCGGCAACCCGCTGCTGGAGGAGGCGTACCGGATCGCCGAGACGGTGCTGCCCGCGCTGCGGGGCAGCGCGGGATGAACGGCCTGCTGGAGGACGCCCGTTCGCTGGAACTCGACCGGCTGCGGCACGACGTCCACGACCACCCCGAGACCGGTCTGCACCTGCCCCGCACCCAGCAGGCCGTCCTCGGCGCGCTCGACGGCCTCGGCCTGGAGCTGCGCACCGGCACGGCGCTGACCTCCGTGGTCGGCGTCGTGTCCGGCGCGCGGCCCGGGCCGACCGTGCTGCTGCGGGCCGACCTGGACGCGCTGCCGTTCCCCGACGGCCCCCGGCACGCCTGCGGCCACGACCAGCACGCCGCGATGCTGGTCGGCGCCGCGTACCTGCTGGCCGCCCGGCGGGACCGGTTCGCGGGCGACGTCCTGCTGATGTTCCAGCCGGGAGAGGAGGGCCACGACGGGGCGCGGCTGATGCTGGAGGAGGGGCTGCTCGACACCACCGGCAGCCGCCCGGTCGCCGCCTACGCCCTGCACTCCAGCGCGTCCGCGCCTGCCGGGCAGTTCAGCAACACCGCGGGGCCCGCGCTGGCCGCCAACGGCACCCTGACCGTCACCTTCCACGGCGCCGGCGGCCACGGCGCCTGGCCGCACCGAGCCCGTGACCCGATCCCGGCGGTCGCCGAACTCGTCACCGCGCTCAGCGCGGTGCCGGCCCGCCGCTTCGACCCGTTCGATCCGGTGGTGCTCACCGTCGGCAGCGTGCACGCCGGCACCCGGCCCAACATCGTGCCCGCGCAGGCCCGGATCGAGGCGACGCTGCGCGCGCTGTCCGACGACACGCTGGCCCGGCTCGCGGCGGTCGCCGAGCGCATCGCGCACGGCATCGGCGCGGCCCACGACCTGGAAGTACGGGCCGAGTACACCGCGGGGTACCCGGCGACCGTGAACGACGGCGCCGAGGCCGATCTGGTCGGCGCGGCCGTGGCCGACCTCTTCGGCGCCGCGCGCTTCCTGCGCGGCGGCCGTCCCGCGCTGGTCTCCGACGACATCGGCCGGGTGCTCGCCGAGATCCCCGGCGTGATGACCGGCCTCGGCGCCTGCCCGCCCGGCCGCGACCCGGCCACCGCCCCCGGCAACCACGCCCCGGACGCGGCCTTCGACGACTCGGTGCTGCCCGACGGCGCCGCGCTGCTGGCCGAGGTCGCCCTGCGCCGCCTCGCCGCCGCCGACCCGGCGGCCGGCTGACCGCGCCGTGTCCCCGTGTCTCCGCGTCACGGGGACACGGGGACACGGGGCGTGGCCGGGGGCGAGGCCGGCCGGCGGCGGGGAGGCGTGGAGCTGGACCGTGGTGACGCCCGGACGCTGGCAGCGCCGGGTGCGCCACTACGTCGGCGCCCGCGGCGCTGACCGGCAGTAACAGCACCGCGGCCCTGGATACGCCATCCGGCCGCCATCCTTTCGGGCGGCAGGCCGGCGGGTCGCCGAGTGACTTGTACCGGGAAGGGCGACGGTGAGTGCAAATTCCGAGATCAGGAGGACAGACATGACGTTTCGTCGCATCGCCATCACTCTGACGGGCATTGCCGCCGCTGCTTTCCTGGCGGCCGGGCCCGCTGCCGCCGCCACGAGCGACAGCGGATGGTTCGCCGGCAAGGAGGCGGCCCGCGGGGGCTTCTCGTACGAGAACCTCGGCGGCCCGTGGGGCATCACCCGCGCGCACGGCGGGTTCGAGGAGTCGGGGTCCCTCATCGGCGGCATCGACATCAGCGGCACCGACTACTGAGACCCGCCGCCCTGCGCCGGGGACACCCACACCGGCGCAGGGCCCGGAACAGCTAGCACTCCAGCAGCGCTTCGTGCCCACGTGATGTTTTTGGCGGATGTGCGTTGCCGGTAGCGGGTGCGTCGGGCGGTCGCCTGGCGGCGGCGTCGTCATGCGGACCAGCACAGGAGGCGTGGCGTCGTATACCTCCGCCACGCCCCTGATCACCCGTGGCCCACCCGGCAGCACCCCCCGGTCAGCCGCGCCCCGGCTGACCGCCAGCCCCGTACGTCCCCTGCGGAAAAGGCCGGTGCACCGGTCCAGGCGCGGTGCGTCCCGTATCTCGCCGGGTTCCCGGCTCGCCGCGCCGGCTGTTCAGGATCACGCACGACCACACCGTGGTCCAGTCGATGGTCGACGGAGGCCGCCTCACCCCGGAGGAGGCCGCCGCCCATCCCCAGCGGTCGCTGCTGGTACGCGCCCTGGGCCAGGGCGCCGGCGCCGACCTGCGCCTCCACGACGCCGGGCAAGGGGACCGGTATCTGCTCTGCTCCGACGGGCTGTCGGCGGTCGTGCCGACGGACGGGATCCGCCAGGTGCTCACCGCGACCGGTGAGCCCGGCGAGGCGGCCCGCCGGCTCATCGCCCTCGCCAACGACTCCGGCGGCCCCGACAACGTCAGCTGCGTGGTCGCCGACGTCGTGGAGCGCCGGCTGTAGGCAGGGGCGCAGCCCGGTCCGGCCCTCGGCTCCGCGCGAGGCGCGGGAGAACACCCGGCCGGGAGGGGCGCTCAGCGCCGGGACGTCACCCGTCTGGTGACGGCTGCCGGGCGCGTGCCCGGCCCGGACGCGAGGGTGGAGGCACCATCACTGCCGAGGGAGACGCCATGCTGGTCAAACTTCTGCACGACAACGGACTGCGGTCCACGCACTGCTACGACGCGGGTCTGGCGTCGGTGGGCCTGTCCCTCCTGGCGTGGGCGGTGTCGATGCAGGCCGAAGCCGCGGGTGTGTCCCGGGCGGACCGCTGGGGCATCTTCGTCGGGGAGTGGGCGCCCACCTTCTTCGGCCTCGGGCTCGCCCTCGCCCACCACGAGAGGCACCACGCCGGCTAGCGGGGGCCGGGGACCGCCGATAATCCTTTGCCCGGACGGCCGCCGGCAGGGAACATGCCACCCTGTGACCGACGACTCCCCCACCGCACCCGCGAAGCCGAACGGCGGACGGGCCAGGGCGCTGCTGCCGGACCTGACGCCGTGGCGCACCTCGCGCGACTTCCGCCTGATGTGGCTCGCCGGGGTGATCACGACCTTCGGCAGTTTCCTGACCGTGGTGGCGCTGCCGGTGCAGGTCAAGGACCTGACCGGTTCCGCCGCCGCGGTCGGCGCGATCGGCGCGGTGGAGCTGGTGCCGCTGATCGTCTTCGGGCTCTACGGCGGTGCGCTCGCCGACGCGATGGACCGCAAACTGCTGATCAACGCCACCGAGGCGGCGCAGGGCCTGCTGGCCGCCGCACTGCTGGTGAACACGCTGCTGCCGCACCCCGAGGTGTGGCTGCTGTACGTGGTGGCGGCGCTGTCCAGCGCGCTGACCGGGCTCCAGCGGCCGGCGCTGGACGCGATCGTGCAGCGGATCGTGCCACGCGACCAACTGGCCGCGGCGGCCTCGCTGAACGCGCTGCGCTATCAGGTCGGCGCCATCGCCGGGCCTTCTGTGGCCGGCCTGGTGATCGCCTGGGCCGGCCTGAGCTGGGCGTACACCGCCGACACCGTCACCTTCGCCGTCTCGGTCTGCCTCGGTCTCGGGCTGCGCCGCTCGCCGGCCGCGCACGATGCCGCGCCGCCGTCGCTGCGCGGCATCGCCCAGGGCGCGCGCTACGCCTGGAGCCGCAAGGAGCTGCTGGGCACCTACGCGATCGACATGGCGGCGATGTTCTTCGCCTACCCGGCCGCGATCTTCCCCTTCCTCGCCGACGACCTGCACGCCCGGTGGTCGCTGGGCCTGATGTACGCGGCCGGGTCGGTGGGTTCACTGCTGGTCAGTCTGACCAGCGGCTGGGCGACCCGGGTCCACCGGCACGGGCGGATGGTGGTGCTGGCGGCGGCCGGGTGGGGTGCGGCCATGGTCTTCGCGGGGTGGGCCGGGGAGATCTGGCTGGTGCTGCTGTGCCTGGCCGTGGCGGGCGGACTGGACATGATCAGCGGCATCGGGCGGAGCACGATGTGGAACCAGACGATCCCGGACGAGCTGCGCGGGCGGCTGGCCGGGATCGAGCTGCTCTCGTACTCGGTGGGTCCGCAGCTCGGCCAGGTCCGTTCCGGCGGGGTGGCCGCGCTCACCTCGGCGCGTACCTCGGTGTGGTCCGGCGGCGCGGCCTGTGTGGCGGCGGTGGGCCTGCTGGCGGCGTCGCTGCCCGCGCTGATGGCGTACGACGCGCGGGGCGCAGCACGCGCGCCCGAGCAGACCCCTGCCGCCCCGCGCACCGCGGACGGCGTGGAGATCGGCTGACGTCCGGCGCGCCGCCCGCGCCGGGCCCCGCGAGGTCCCGGGACCCGGCGGTCGCGCATCAGCCGACGAGCGCCGCGTACTGGTAGTAGGTGTTGCCGTTCTCGTCACCGGAGTGCGAGCGGCCGACCATGAGTTCGCCGGCGGCGGCCGTGGAGGAACTGCTGCTCTCCCGGTACGGGCCGACCGTGTGCTGGTTCTGCAGGGTCAGTTCCCGGCCCTGATAGGTCAGGTATGCGGTGCGGTACGAGGTGTTGCCGTTCTCGTCACCGGAGTGCTGGCGCCCGATGATGACTTCGTCCTCGGGCGCGGTGAAGGACGACGCGCTCTCCTTCTGCCCGTTCGTCCACGGTTCCGGATTGACGGTCACCTGATAGCCGTCGATCAGGATCCGGGCACAGTAGTACGTCGTTCCACCATTCTCGTCACCCGAATGGGCACGGCCGATCATCACATAGTTGGTCGGGCATTGGAACGCGGTCCCACTGGATTCCGTGATCGTCTGCGGAACTCCGGCGATGATCCTGATGACGCCCGTCGGTCCTGCGGGCTTCGCGGTGGCGACACCGGTGCCCAGGGTGGTGACGAGGACGCCGAGCGCGCCGACTGCGGCGGCGCGGCGGCCTATGCGGGGCAGACTGGCCATGACTGTTCCCTTCTCGGACTTACCCGAATGGGGTGGTGCCCCAGAAGGATGGCCAGGCGATGAACTCGTGAACAGGGCTTATCAGGTCGCTTCGACAATACGGACAAGAATGCCCCCGCTGTCTCGTTCCCGGCCCGTTGACAAACCAAAATCCGGACCGGTCCACAGCTCATTGCACTCAATTTACCGCGGAGCAAGAATTCCCCCGGCCCGAAATCCTCTTCTGTGCTGCCGTTCCGCGCCGGCGGGGTGTGACGCGATTCCGCCGCCCCCGGTGGGAGCGCGGGCGCCCACCCGCGTTCCGTACGGCCGGGGAGGGGACGCGGTCCGTCCCCTCCCCGGTGTGCCGCGGGCGGGCGGCGGTCACGACCGGGCACCGGTGAGGACAGGGCTCCTGATTACCGCGCGCTCCACCGGGAGGACAGCCGTCGTGACGGGGCTTCACGCGGCAGCCGCGGCCGACGGGCGGTCCGCGTCACACCGCTCTGCGGTAGAGCCATACGCCCAGCGGTGCGAACACGGCCACGATGCCGGCGTCCCAGGCGAGTGCCTGCCAGACGTCGGCGGTGGCCGGGCCGCCGAGCACCAGGACTCTGACGGCGTCGGCGGTCCTGGACACCGGCTGGTGCACCGCGAACGCCTGGAGCCAGCCCGGCATGGTGTTGACCGGGACGAACGCAGCGGAGGCGAAGACCAGCGGCGCCAGCACGGGGAAGGCCGCGGCCTGGGCGGTTTCCGGGTCGCCGACCGCCATGCCGACCACCGCGAAGATCCACGACATCGCGAAGCCGAAGGCCAGGACCAGCAGCACACCGCCGAGGAAGGACAGCACTCCGGCGTGGATGCGGAAGCCGATGGCGAAGCCGACCCCCGTCATCAGCGCCACGACGAAGACATTGCGTACGAGGTCGGCGACGGTGCGTCCCACCAGGACCGCCGATCTGGCCATCGGCAGCGAGCGGAACCGCTCCATGAGCCCCGTCTGCATGTCGGTGGCCAGGCCGATCGCGGTGTTCATCGACCCGAAGACGGCGGTCTGCACGAAGATGCCGGGGATCAGGAAGTCCACGTAGCTGACCCCGTGCAGCGCCGGGGCGACGACGCCGCCGAAGACGTACCGGAACATCAGCACGAAGACCAGCGGCTGGATGGTGGAGAAGACCAGCAGCCGGGGCACCCGGCGCAGTCCGATCAGGTTCCGCCAGGCGACGGCCAGGCCGTCCTGGGCGGTGCGCACCAGGCGGGGCGCCGCGTGGGTCAGCGACTCCTGGCGCTCCTTGCACGGGGCGGAGGCGGCCCCGGTCATGAGGCGCTTGCGGTCGGCGGGCCGTCCGCGGCGGGATCCGCCCCGCCGGAGTGGCCGGTCAGCTGGAGGAAGACGTCGTCGAGGCTGGGCTCCCTGACGGCCACGGTGCCGGGCACCAGGCCGTGCGCCTCCAGCAGCCGCAGCACTTCCAGCAGCGGCCGGGAGCCGTCGCGCGAGGCCAGGCTGACGCCGGGGCCGTCCACGTGCGGTGGCTCCTCGAAGCGGCCCTGGAGCAGATCCGCCGCCTGTTCCGCGCGGTCGGCGCCGGCCATGTCGAGTTCGATGACGGTGTTGCCCAGCCGGGACTTGAGCAGCGCGGGGGTGTCGTCGGCGATGACCTGGCCGTGGTCGATGACGACGACCCGGGAGGCGAGCTGGTCGGCCTCCTCCAGATACTGCGTGGTGAGCAGGACGGTCGTTCCGTCGGCGACCAGCCGGCGGATCAGGTGCCACAGGGCCTTGCGGCTCTGCGGGTCGAGGCCGGTGGTCGGCTCGTCGAGGAAGAGCACCGGCGGGTCGGGGACCAGGGCCGCCGCGACGTCCAGGCGTCTGCGCATCCCGCCGGAGTAGGTGCGCGCGGGACGGTCGGCGGCGTCGGTCAGCTCGAAGCGCTCCAGCAGCTCGGTGGCCCGCCTGCGTACCCGGGAGCGGCGTACGTGGGTGAGGCGCCCGATCAGCCGCAGATTTTCCCGGCCGGTGAGGTTCTTGTCCACCGCCGCGTACTGCCCGGCCAGGCCGATCAGGGCGCGTACGGTGGCGGGCTCGCGGACGACATCGTGCCCGAGCACCTCGGCGCGGCCGGCGCTCGGCGGCAGGATCGTGGTCAGGATGCGGATGGCGGTGCTCTTGCCCGCGCCGTTCGGCCCCAGCAGGCCCAGGACCGTCCCCGGCTCGACGTCGAAGTCCACCGAGTCCAGTGCGGTCAACTGCCCGAACTGCTTGCTCAGGCAGGAGACGGTGATCGCTGGCCGGTCCACGGAACCACCTCGCTCGCTGCGGCACGCCCCCTGTCCTCCATAGTCACCCGCGGGCCGCCGCGGCGCGCGTCCTCCCGGCGTCATCCCCCCGGTGTCCGCCCGCCCCGTCCGTCGCCCGGCGGCACCCGGCGCCGCCGCATCTGCCCGAACTGCCAGGCGGCAGCGAACGCCGCGCCGCCGGGAAGCGCACCGGCCACCGCGTTGGCCGCCACGATCATGACGCCCACCAGGCCGAGCCCGAGGCGGGCACCGCCCAGCCGCAGCAGCCGCCGTTGCAGGGAGGCCAGGCAGGCCAGCGACAGCGCCTCGGAAAAGGCGGCGACGGCCAGCCGCTCCGGCCGGGCGGTCGCGACCAGACGCCGGGCCGAGATCAGGTCCTGCCGCCGGTCCACTGCGATGAGCACCGCGGCGGCGACCAGCGCTGCCGACACCAGCCACCACACCGGGTGCCGGGCCCGTGTGTGCGGTGGCCCGGCGGGATCCCGGCGCCGCCCGCCTCACCCTTTTCGTCCGTTCCGTCCGCCACGCGGCCGCCGTACGGCGAGGCCGCCGCCGACACGGCGAGCCACGGTCGGCGACCGGCTACACGTGGTACGCGACGGTCGTGACGACGACCTTCGGCAGCGGGCGCAGCGCGCGCTGCAAGCGGTTCGCGGTGCGGCTGTGCAGGAAGCGGTGCCGGCGGCGGCGCGTCACGATCTCCGGGACGATGATGGTCAGGGTCAGGCGCGGCTGCTGCTCGTGCAGCGCCTCGATGTAGTTGACCAGCGGCGCCACCGTCGCCCGGTAGGGCGAGACGAGCACCTCCAGGGGCAGGTGGTCGCCCCACACGTGCCAGTACCTCTGGAAGCGGTCAGCCTCGGCCTCGCTGGGGCTCAGGTGCAGGGCCATTACGGGCTGCCGGAGCGAGGCGGCATAGGCGAGGGCGCGCATGCCGGCCAGGTCCAGCGTGGAGATCGGCACGATCGACAGGTGCCGGATCTCCTCGGGGCTCTCCTCGTCCTCCCCGACCGTCCCCCGGGCGTCCGCCTCACCGGCGCCATCCCGGCCGGGGCCCTCCCGGCCGGCTTCCTCCCGGCCGGCTTCCTCCTCGGGCGGCTCCGGCGGGCGCGGCTCGTAGCGGCGACCGTCGTGCGACATCGGGATCTCGATCGACTGGGGGTGCAGCCGAAGCGCCGCGCGGACCGCCGTGTAGTGGCGGTGGATGCTCATCGTCACCATCAGGAACACCCCCACGGCGACGATCGCCACCCAGGCGCCCTCGGTGAATTTGGTGATCCCCGCCGTGATGAAGACGAGGGCGGACAGCAGGCAGCCGGTGGCGTTGAAGAACAGGCTCTTGCGCCAGTGCCGGTCGCGCAGCCGCCACCAGTGCCGCACCATGCCGGCCTGCGACAGCGTGAAGGCGAGGAACACCCCGACCGCGTACAGCGGGATGAGCGAGGCGGTGTCGCCGCTGAAGGCGACGAAGACCAGGGCGGCGGCCACTGACAGCAGGGTGATCCCGTTGCTGAACGCGAGCCGGTCGCCCAGCCGCAGGAACGCCCGCGGCGCGTGCCCGTCGCGGGCCAGCAGGAAGAGCACCCGGGGGAAGTCGTTGTAGGCGGTGTTCGCGGCCAGCAGCAGGACCGCCGCGGTGGCGGCCTGGGTGAAGACGTACATCGGCCCCGAGCCGAAGCTGCGGTGGGCGAGCTGCGACAGCACGGTCTCGTCGGAGCGGGGCACGACACCGTCGAGGACGGCGATGGCCGTGGTCCCCGCGAACATCGTGATCAGCAGGCCGATCATCCAGGTCAGGGTGGTGCGGGCGTTGCGCCATTCCGTCGGCTGGAAGGCGGGCACCGCGTTGGAGATCGCCTCGATGCCGGTCATGGCCGTGGAGCCGGAGGCGAAGGCGCGCATCACCAGGAGGATGCCGACACCCTCGGTGGCGTTCAGGTGCGGGGTCGCCGTCGCGTGGAAGTCCCGCCCGGCGGCGTCGTGGAGGCCCACTGCGATCAGGGCGAACACCGCGACGGTGAAGGCGTAGGTCGGGGCGGCGAACAGCGCGCCCGCCTGGCGCAGGCCGCGGAGGTTCCCGACGAGCAGCAGCGCGATCACGCCCGCGCCCATCGGGACGGTGTAGCCGGACACCGACGGCAGCGCGGAGGTGATGGCGGCGACACCCGAGGCGATCGACACCGCGACGGTGAGGATGTAGTCCGTCATCAGCCCGGCCGCTGCCACCAGACCTGTTACGCGGCCGAGGTTGTCGCTCGCCACGATGTACGAGCCTCCGCCGTGCGGATACGCGCGGATCGTCTGCCGGTAGGACACCCCGACCGCGAGCATCAGGAACGCGATCGCCGCCGCGACCGGCGTCGTGTAGTCCAGCCCCGCGGTTCCGGCCAGCACCAGCACGGCCAGCATGGCCTCGGGGCCGTACGCCACAGAGGACAGCGCGTCGGCGGACAGCACCGGCAGCGCCACCAGTTTGCGCATCCGCTCGCGGGTGACCGCGGTGCTCTTGAGCGGCGCCCCGATCACCGCGTGGCGCAGGCGCTGGGCGAGGCGGCTCGCGCCCGCGGCGGGACCCTCGTCGGCCGGCGACGTGCCGGGACCGAGCGGGGCCACGCTGACCATGCGGCCGAAGCGGTCCGGGCCGATGGCCTCGGACGGCGGGAAGGCGCCGAGGTCGGGATCGACCGGCAGCGCGTGCCGCTGCCCGGCGGGACCGCCCGACACCAGCGCCCAGGCCCGCCCGACCTCGCCCAGCACGTGCAGCTGATCCTCATCGAGGCCGGGCAGCGCCTCCGCGGGGCTGGGAACACCGGGGCCGGCCGCACCGGTCTCACTGTGGGCATCGTTCATGTGACCCAGTGTCATTTATCACCCGCGGTCAGACCGGGTCCCGCGCGCGCCTCAGCCGGTCAGGATATGACTCCACGCCCAGTTGCCGTATCCGGAACTCCGGACGGAGGCCGGACTGGTGACTCCGGATGGGCCACCCGGGAACTCGAACAGGCTGGCCGTGCTGGAGCCGTAGTCGTAGAAGGCCCCGACGTCGGCCCTGCCGTCAGCGTTGAAATCGCCCGGCAGCTGGGCCGAGTTGCCGGGGACGCCGCGGTTGCCGGCGGGTCCGGCGACCGTCGGGGTGTACTCGCCCCGGGAGTCGAATGCCGAGTCCATGGGTGCGGGAGCCGCCCAGTACGCCGGATAGGTGCCGGTGCCCGCGCTCGCCGATGAGGCGGTACCCGCCGCTCCGGCCGGCATCGCCGCCAGCATTCCCAGCACCGCGGATAAGCGGATGAGGAGCGAGCGTCTGCGTGCGCTCTGCGTTTTCACGAATTCCCCCGATTGTCGTCCGAGCCCGTACTCCCGGGACGGAGTGCTCACTCAGTGCGACGTCCGTGGGGATGATGCTGCTGTATCACGCGGGCGACGGCGCTGCGTTTGCAGAAATATCATGCTTGTCATGGTCGATCGGGGCGCGGCTTCCCGCGTGCGCGTGCCCGGCCGCGCGGGAAGGCGCGCGGCCGGGCAGCGTGTGGGGGGTGTGCCCGAGGGTGGTCGCCCGGTCAGAAGCCGGAGTTGCCCGACCCCCGGTTGATCGTGTAGCCACCGGCGTTGTTGAGGCCGCCGGAGGCCGCGCCGCTGACGGTGGTGTTGCTGACCGTCATGCTGCCGGTGACGTTGTTGATGTCGAAGCCGTACGTGCCGGCGCCGGTGATCGTGTCGCGGTCCAAGGTCAGATTGCTGATCGTGTGGCCGAAGCTGAGCAGGACCGCCTGGTAGGAGCTGTCCTTGAGGGTGTTGCCCGTGACGGCTATCGGCTGGGTGATGTCGCCCTGGGCGTCGGCGAAGATCCACAGGGCGCCGATGTCGGAGTTCCAGTTGGAGTGGTGGGAGCCGGCCCGCAGGAGCAGGTTGTTGCGGACGGTGGTGGGGCCGGAGAAGTTCTGGCCGAAGGCGGTGCTGATGGTGATGCCGGAGCCGAAGGCGACGGTGTCGCTGACGGCGTTGTTCTCGATGACGTTGCCTCCGCCGCCGTAGACGCCGATGCCGTTGGCCTGGATCGGGCTCTGCGCGGTGTTGTGTGAGACGGTGCAGTCGGTGACGTTGCCGCCCTCGGTGTCGAGGGCGATGTTGTCGTCGCCGGTGTTGCGTACGTTGGACTGCTCGACCCGGGAGCCGGAGCTGCCGCCGTGGACGTGGATGCCGTCGGCGTAGATGTCGCGGGCCCGTACGCCGGCGACGTCCAGGCCGTTGCCGGGCACCGCCCACAGGCCGACCTTGGCGTGCTCCATCCACACGTTGAGGATCAGCGAGCCGGAGGTGAAGGCGCCTTCGATGGCGGGCGCGCCCTGGTCGTTGTTGCGGAAGGTGTGGTCGCCGAAGACGGACAGGTCGGCGATCTGGTTGCGGCCGCCGGTCGTGTAGAGCCCGCCGGCGCCGTTCTCCGCGGTGGACTGGAGGGTGGTGTACCACTGCCCGGCGCCGCGCAGGGAGACGTTGTTCAGGCTGACCCGGCCGGAGATGCTGTAGGTGCCCGCCGGCAGCCACAGGCCCTGGCCGGTGCCGGACACCGCGCTGAGCGCGCTGTTGAGTGCCGCGGTGACGTCGCCGCCGCCGGGGTTCACGCCGTAGGTCGCCGCCGAGACGTAGCCGGCGGGCATCGCGTAGGCCGCGTCCACCAGTTCGGTGTCGATGGTGTCCACGGTGTACGTGCCGCCGGCGGTGCTGTCCTTCTGGAACCTCAGGACCGTGCCGGCCGGCCAGGTCGCGGCGTTCTTGAAGCGGACCTCGTCGTAGAAGTGGTGGCCGGAGCCGTCGCCGGGGTTGTTGGTGTCGTAGTAGCCGCCGCCGTACAGCCAGGAGAACTTGTTGGTCAGGGTGAGGTCGGTGACCTTGGTGCTGCCGGCGTAGAGGGCGAGCGGGGCGGTGGTGGGCGATCCGGAGGCGGTGTCGGGGATCGAGTAGCGCACGACCACGGAGTTGGCCGGCTCGGCGAGGGTGACCTGGACGTACTTGCCGGTGCCGGTGAGCTGGACGGCGCTGCGGCCGGCGGCCTCGGCGCTGAGCGAGGGGTAGGTGCGGCTGACCGGCAGCACGCTGCCGTTGGTGGTGGCGTCGGCGGCGCGGTATTCGGTGTAGGGGACGGTGGCGCCCTGGGCGGCGAGGGCGGTGCCGCCGGTGATGCCCACACCGTCGACGGCGACGTTGCCGGTGTCGCCCGAGTCGTGCTGGAGGCCGATCAGGTTCAGGCCCGAGCGCAGCGTGACGGACTTGGCGAGGGACAGCCAGCCGCTGCCCGCGGGCAGGCTGAGCTGGCCGTTCTTGATACCGTTGAGGTAGAGCGACAGGGTCTGCGCCGAGCCGGCGGAGTTGGCGTACGCGACGGACACCGCGTAGGTGCCGGCCGACGGTACGGCCGTGTCGATCTGCGTCTGGGCGCCCTGGGCGGTGAAGCCGGTCAGGTAGCCGCTGCCCGCGTAACCGGAGATCGAGGTGGCGACCGAGGGGCCGCCGGTGAAGAAGGCGGCGGCCTTGAGCGTCAGGTTCTGCGAGGCGGTGCCCCAGGTGTTCCAGTCGGCGGTCGCCGGCAGCGAGATCTGGGTGACCTTGGCGCCGTTGACGTACACCGACAAGGTGCGGGTCGTGGTGGTGCCGTTGGCGTAGCGGAGCGTGACCGGGGTGCTGCCGGCGCCCGCCGCGCTCACGGAGAAGGTGGTGGCGGCGCTGCCCTTGTTGCCGTCGGTGTAGCCGCTGACGAAGCCGCTGCCGGTGAAGCCGGTGTGGTCGCCGGCGATGACGGCACCGCCGGACAGCGCGGCGGACTCGGCCTCGTACTGGCCGGCCTGCGGGGCCGCGGCGGCGGCGAGGGTGATGTTGTCGAGGTTGACGTTGCCGCTGTCGGTGCTGTCGAAGCGGTATGCCACCGTGTCGGCGCCGGACTTGAGGGTGACCGGGGTGGCGAAGGTGCCCCAGGTGCTCCAGTCGGCGGTCGCCGGCAGCGAGATCTGGGTGACCTTGGCGCCGTTGACGTAGACCGAGAGGGTCTGGGCGGCGGTGGTGCCGTTGGCGTAGCGCAGGGTCGAGACATAGCCGCCGGCCGTCGGGGCGGTGACGGCGAAGGTGGTGGCGGCGCTGCCCTTGTCGGTGTCGGTGTAGCCGGCGACGAAGCCGCTGCCGGTGTAGCCGGTGTGCTCGGTGGCGGTCACGGCGCCGCCGGACAGGGCCGCCGACTCGGCTTCGTAGACGGTGCCGGCGGTGGACGCCGACGCGCGCAGGGCGGTCCAGCTGACGAGGGCGGCCAGCAGCGCGAGGAGCGCGATGATCGCGGCCGGCGCTGTTCTGGGCAGCCGGGTACCCCGGGGGAATTCGGGCATGAATGGGCTCCGCAGCAGGGAAGGGGGGTGGCCTGAGTGAGCCGCACCGTAGCCCGGCGGTAACTGCTGTGCAATGCGCCGGGAGGCTTTTGCGGAATACCGGCTGCGGAGTACGGAATCCGGGTGCCGCCTGCGACAAGTGCCCTGACCTGTCAGGACGTCGGCTCGCCGGTGGCTCGCGGGCGGACGCGGCTGAATGCGGCGAAACTTTTCGGTCGGTTTCTTGCTCGGCGCTTTCCCTGCGTCCCGGGGTGCTGCGGGACGCCGAATCGTATGCCGCTCAGCGTTTGCCGGTGTGGGTGGTGGGGGCGGGTGCGGTGGAGTGGCGGACGACGAGTTCGGGTTCGTGGAGGAGTTCTTTGGGGGTGGGGTTGGTGCCGTTGATCTGGTTGGCGAGGAGGGTGACGGCGGCGCGGGACATGGCTTCGATGGGTTGGCGCAGGGTGGTGAGGGGTGGGTCGGTGTAGTTCATGAAGGCGGAGTCGTCGTAGCCGACGACGGAGAGGTGGTGGGGGACGGTGAGTCCTTGGCGTCGGGCGGCGCGGATGGCGCCGAGGGCGAGGACGTCGCTGCCGCAGATGAGGGCGGTGATGCCGGTGGCGAGGAGTTCGGTGGCGACGGCCTGGCCGCCTTCGAAGGAGAACAGGGCGTGGCCGATGGGGTGGGTGTCGGTGGTGGTGGTGTGTCTTGCCCGGCTCTGGTTGTGGTGGTGGTGGGCGAGGGTGGTGAAGGCGGCGGCTTTGCGGCGGGAGGGGCTGTGGTCGGCGGGTCCGACGAGCAGGCCGATGCGGGTGTGGCCGAGTGAGGTGAGGTGGGCGTAGGCCTGCTGGACCGCGGCCACGTCATCGGTCGACACCTGCGGAAAACCGAGCGTGCGGGGACCGAGCCGTTCCTGGTGGTGCTCCGAGGCACGGACGGCCTGGCGGTCCTGGCGGTGTTCCGCGATCCGGTCGGGCCGCCGGTCGGTCGGGCCCGGCCGGTCCGGCCGGCGGTCGGGCTGCCGCTCCGCCTGGATCGCGGCGTAGTCGATCGCGGCGTTGAGCAGGACGACGGGCAGGCCCCGCTGGAGCAGGGCCCGGTATTCGTCGGCGCTCAGTCCGCCGCAGAAGATGACGCCGGAGACCTGCTGGTCGAGCAGCATCGTCACGTACTCGGCCTCGGTGAGCCCGCCCGCGGTGCGGGTGCAGAGCACGGGTGTGAAGCCGAGCTGGACCAGGGCGCCGCCCGCGACCTCCGCCAGCGCGGGGAAGATCGGGTTCTGCAGTTCGGGCAGCACCAGGCCCACCAATCGCGCCCGTACGCCCCGGAGTTGGGTGGGGCGTTCGTAGCCCAGCACATCGAGGGCGGTCAGCACCGCCTGCCGGGTGCTGTCCGACACTCCGGGCTTGCCGTTNGAGTTGGGTGGGGCGTTCGTAGCCCAGCACATCGAGGGCGGTCAGCACCGCCTGCCGGGTGCTGTCCGACACTCCGGGCTTGCCGTTCAGCACGCGGCTCACCGTCGCCTCGCTGACGCCCACCCGCTTGGCCACTTCCGCCAGTCTCCGAGTCATGACGCGATGTCCGCTTTCTTCGTCGAGGCCCGAGCGCCGGTCAGCGCTGCCGCAGCCATACCGTCGTATCGGTCGGCAGCTCCCCGGCGCCTGATCCCGCCGCGCCGGGGTCCGCCGGGTCGGAGCCGGGAGCGCTGGACAGGACGACGTCGGCGTCCGCGGGCAGCGGCACCGTAGCGCCCGAGAGGTTCGCCAGGCAGAAGAAGCCGTCGCCGCGGGCGAAGCCCAGGACGCCGGGAGCATGTCCCGGCAGCCAGCGGAAGTCCGCGCCGCGCAGCCCCCGCTCGCCGCGGCGCAGCCCCAGGGCCGCCCGGTAGAAGGTCAGCATCGAGCCGGGCCTGCCGTCCTGGGCCTGCACGGTGTGCGCGGCCCACTGCTCGGGCTGCGGGAGCCACGGCGGGGCGGCTGCGCCCTCCGGGCTGAAACCGAACGGCGGCTGGCCGCCGGACCAGGGCAGCGGCACCCGGCAGCCGTCACGGCCGATGTCGGTGCCCCCGGTGCGGTGGAAGATCGGGTCCTGGCGCAGCTCGCCGGGGATGTCCTCGACCTCCCACAGGCCCAGCTCCTCGCCCTGGTAGAGGTAGCAGCCGCCGGGCAGCGCGAGGTTGAGCAGCAGTGCGGCCCGCGCCCTGCGGGCGCCCAGCTCCAGGTCGGTAGGGGTCCTGTGCTGGCGCAGGGACAGCCCGAAGGAGGTGTCGGCACGGCCGTAACGGGTGACGTGCCGTGTGACGTCGTGGTTGGACAGCACCCAGGTGGCCGGGGCGCCGACCGACGCGTGCGCGGCCAGCGTCGCGTCGATGACCCGGCGCAGCGCCGCCGCGTCCCAGGGGCAGTTGAGGTAGTCGAAGTTGAAGGCGCTGTGCATCTCGTCGGCGCGCAGGTAGTGGGCGAACCGCTCCGGGTCGGCCAGCCACACCTCGCCGATCAGCGCGCGCGGCTCCTCATAGCCGTCGGCGAGGGTCCGCCAGGCGCGGTAGATGTCGTGTACGTCGTCCCGGTCGATGTACGGGTGCGGCACCGGCGGCGTGTCGGGGTCGAAGTCCGGCAGCGCGGGGTCCTTGGCGGGCATCGTCGCGGAGTCGATCCGCACCCCGTCGGCCCCGCGGTCGAACCAGAAGCGCAGCACGCTCTCGTGCTCCTCGCGGACCTTGGAGTTGTTCCAGTTCAGGTCGGGCTGCTCGGGCGCGAAGAGGTGCAGGTACCACTCGCCGGGCGTGCCGTCCGGGTTGGCGGTACGGCTCCAGGCCGGTCCGCCGAAGACGGACTGCCAGTCGTTGGGCGGCAGTTCGCCGTCCGTACCGCGTCCTGGGCGGAACCAGAACAGGTCGCGGGCCTCGGCGCCGGGACCTGCGGCCTTGGCCTCCTGGAACCAGGCGTGCCGGTCCGAGACGTGGTTCGGGACGACGTCGACGATGATCCTCAGGCCGAGCGCGTGGGCGTCGGTGATCAGGGCCTCGGCCTGTCCCAGGCTGCCGAAGGCCGGGTCGATGCGGCGGTAGTCGGCGACGTCGTATCCGGCGTCGGCCTGCGGCGAGGCGTACCACGGGGTGAACCACAGGGCGTCCACGCCGAGTTCGGCCAGATAGGGCAGGCGGTCGCGGATGCCGGTCAGGTCGCCGATGCCGTCCCCGTCGCCGTCGGCGAAGGAACGCGGGTAGACCTGGTAGATGACGGCGTCACGCCACCACTGGGCGGACTCGGCTGCGACGGTCTGATCGGCCACGGGGGCGGGCTCCTTCAGTGAGGGGGTGGTGATATCGGGGCAAAGTGCGCGGACAGTGGCGTGCGGAGGCAGCGTCCGGCGGCCCGGGGACCGCGGGGGAGCGGCCTGGAGGGGGTACGGGACAGGCGCGCCGCCTCAGCGGCCGGGCCGGTGGTCGGGCCGCCTCAGCGGCCGGCCCGGGTCAGCCCTTGAGCGCTCCGGCGGACAATCCGCCGAGGATGTGCCGCTGGAAGAACAGGAACAGCACGATCATCGGCACCGCCGCGATCGAGAGCCCCGCGATCATCTCGGTCGGCGGCACCTGCGTGGTGGACGTGGACAGCCGGTGCAGCGCCACCGACAGCGTCTGCTTGTCCGGGTCCTGGAGCACCAGCAGCGGCCACAGGAAGTCCTTCCACATCCCGACGACCGCGAAGATGGAGATCACCGCGAGCACCGACCGCGACAGCGGAAGCACCACGCGCAGCAGCGTTTGCAGCCGGGAGGCGCCGTCGATGCTGGCGGCGTCGAGGAGTTCGCCGGGGATCTGGTCGAAGAAGCGCCGCAGCACGTAGATGTTGAAGGCGTTGGCCGCGCCGGGCAGCCACAGCGCCCAGGGCGTGTTCAGCAGGTTGAGGTGGACCAGGGGCAGGTCGGTGACAGTCAGGTAGGCGGGCACCAGCAGGGCCGCGGAGGGCAGCATCAGACTGGCGAGCATCCCCGCGAAGATCGCCTTGCCGAACGCCGGCCGCAGTTTGGACAGCGCGTAGGCGGCGCAGACGTCCACCGAGATCTGGATCAGCCACCCGCCGGCCGCGTACCAGACGGTGTTGAGGAAGAAGTGCGCGATGTCCATCTGGCTCCACGCGTCGCGGTACGCGGCCACGTGCACGGACTTCGGCAGCAGCGTCGGGGTCTGCGCGGCGAATTCGCGCGGGGTCTCCAGCGCCGAACTCGCCATCCAGTACAGGGGGAAGAGGAAGGCGGCGGCGAACAGCACGGCCGTGACGGTGAGCACCGTGAAGTACGCGGCGCGGTAGCGGGGCCGGGCCAGCTCCTGGTCGGAGATCAGACTGCGGGTCGCCGGGGAGGCGGAGGCGCGTGTGGTCATGGTCGTGTTCCCTCGTGTTCCTCAGTCCGTTTCCCGGGTCAGCCGCAGATACAGCGCGGCGAACACCCCGAGGACGGCGAACAGCAGCACGCTCATCGACGCGGCCAGTCCGAAGTCGTTGTTGACGGCGAAGGCGTAGCGGTAGATCAGCGTCATCACGGTGATGGTCGACGGATCGGTGAAGCCGGTGAGCTGGAAGGGCTCGATGAAGACCTGCATGGTGGAGATGATCTGGAGCAGCAGCAGGACGAGCATGATGAAGCGCATCTGCGGGAGGGTCACGTAACGCAGCCGCGCCCAGAGCCCGGCGCCGTCCAGCTCGGCCGCCTCGAACAACTCGCCGGGGATGGCCTGGAGCGCGGCCAGGTACATCAGCGTCGCGCCGCCCATGTTGGCCCAGGTGGACACCAGCACCAGCGAGATCATCGCGGTGTCCGGCGACTGGATCCACTGCGAGGTGGGCAGGTGCGCGCCGCGCAGCGCGGTGTTGAACAGGCCGCCGCCGGGGTCGTAGAAGAACTGCCAGAGCATGACGCTGACGATCGGCGGCAGCATCACCGGCAGGTAGACCGCGATGCGGAAGTACGCCGTGAAGTGCCGCAGTTCGTTGAGCAGCACCGCGATGACGAAGGGCACCGCGTAGCCGAGCAGCAGCGCCAGGCCGGTGAATTCCGCGGTGTTCTTCCACGCGGTCCAGAACAGCGGGTCGTCGAAGAGGCGGCGGTAGTTGTCCAGGCCCACCCACTGCGGCGCGGTGATCAGGTTGTCCTGCTGGAAGCTCAGCATGATGCCCCGGACCAGCGGATACCAGGAGAACACCGCGAAGCAGACGATGCCGGCCGCCATGAAGCCGTACGCCAGCGCGTTGTCGGCGAGCCGGCGGCGCAGCCGGGCGTGCCGCGCGGCGAGTGCCCCGGTGCGGCCGTGGGAGGGGGCCGCCGGAGGGCCGGGGCGGTGCGGGGCCAGGGAGGTGGCCATGAGAACTCCTTCGTCGGCGTCCGCGGGCCGCGCCGGTCGGGGCTCGGCGGGGCCCGCGGACAGTGCGGGTCGGTCTTCCGGGTGCGCGCGGTCTACTGGGCCGCGAGCAGGGAATCGACCTGCTTGGACGCGTCAGACAGCAGGGAGTCGATGTCGGCGTCCTTCCGCGTGAGGACCTTGGCCATGGCGGTGTCCAGCACGGCGTAGATCTGCTGGGCCTTCGGCGGTTCGAGCACCAGCGGGATGCCGGCGATGGTCCGCTGGAAGGGCGCGTAGTTGCTCACCGGCACGTTGGCGTACCTGGCGTCGGCGGCTGCCTTGGCCTGCGCGGCGGCGCCGGTCCACAGGTTGGGTTCGGGCAGGCCGACCGGCTGCTTGGCCGCGGCCGCGCGCTGGGAGCCCAGCGCGATGCGGTCGGGGTTCTCGTACTTGAACATCACCCAGGCCATGGCGGCCTTGATCTGCTCGGGGGTGTCCTTGGGGTTGAACATGAACCCGCCGCCGCCGGCCAGGGTGCCCTGGCCGCCGGGGATCGGGCCCTGGCCGTACTCCTTGGGGTCGCCCTTGTACTGCGCGACGATGCTGGGGATGTTGTCCGAGGTGGCGAGGTACATGCCGAGCTTGCCCGCGCCCATCATCTGGAGCAGGTCCGCCCACTCCAGGAGCTGGCGCTCGCCCATCGAGTTGTCGGTCCACCGCATGTCGTGCAGCTGCTGGAGGACCGCCTTCCCCGTGGCGTTGTCGAAGTCGGCCTTCCAGGTGCCGTCGGACTGCTGCTTGGCGACGTCGCCGCCGCGCGAGTACATCTCGGCGGTGAAGTGCCAGCCGCCGGTGTTGGACTTGCTGTAGTCGCCGTAGCCCACGGTGCCGTGGCCGAGGGCGGCGATCTTCTGGGCGTCGGCGCGGACCTCGTCCCAGGTCGTCGGCGGCTTGTCCGGGTCGAGCCCGGCCTGCTGGAACAGCGTGCGGTTGTAGACGAGCCCCATCGAGTAATTGCCTTCGGGCAGGCCGTAGGTGTGGCCCTTCGCGTCCTGGAACACCTTGCGCAGCTGCGGCTTGACCTGGCTCGCGGCCGGGAACTGCGACAGGTACGGGGTGATGTCGGCCGCCTGGTGCTTGGCGATCAGTCCGGCCGGGTCGGTGTAGTACACGTAGAAGGCGTTCTCCAACTGGCCGCCGGCCAGCTTCGTGGAGAAGGTCTGCGGGTCCATCTGGCCCTCGTGCGGCACCACTTTGATCTTCGGGTGCAGCTTCTCGAAGGCGGACACGTCCTCCAGGAAGATCTTCCGGTTCACCGGGTCGGTCTTGGCGGGCATGTCGTTCACCGTGATGGCGACGACGCCGTCGGACGAGGTGGACGAGCCGGAGGAGCTGCCGCAGCCGCTCAGCGCGAGGGTGAGCCCCGCCGCTGCGGTGACGGCGAGGGCGATGCGGGCTCTGCTGCCCGCCGGGAAACCGGTCATGAATCGTCCCTGGTCATGAGGGGGGTGGAGGGGGCGGCCGCTCCCCGAGGTGACGCACAAGCTACGTCGCTCTCACCAGGCACGCAATACGTAAACACATTTACGCAAAAAACCCACGAGGCTGTCGATGTAATGCGTAAGGCATGCAAGTGAAACGCAGAAAATCAACAGCCGACCGCGGATATAGTGCGTTCATGGTACGCAAACTCGTGCAGGTGGCCCAGAAAGTCGGGGTCAGCGAGGCGACGGTGAGCCGGGTGCTCAACGGCAAGCCCGGAGTGTCGGACAGCACCCGGCAGGCGGTGCTGACCGCCCTCGATGTGCTGGGCTACGAACGCCCGACCCAACTGCGGGGCGTACGCGCCCGGTTGGTGGGCTTGGNGACAGCACCCGGCAGGCGGTGCTGACCGCCCTCGATGTGCTGGGCTACGAACGCCCGACCCAACTGCGGGGCGTACGCGCCCGGTTGGTGGGCTTGGTGGTGCCCGAGTTGCAGAACCCGATCTTCCCCGCGCTGGCGGAGGTCGCGGGCGGCGCCCTGGTGCAACTCGGATTCACCCCGATCCTGTGCACCCGGTCCGCGGGCGGGCTCACCGAGGCCGAGTACGTGACGATGCTGCTCGACCAGCAGGTCTCCGGCGTCATCTTCTGCGGCGGGCTCAGCACCGACGAGAGCGCGGCCCTGCTCCAGCGNAGTACGTGACGATGCTGCTCGACCAGCAGGTCTCCGGCGTCATCTTCTGCGGCGGGCTCAGCACCGACGAGAGCGCGGCCCTGCTCCAGCGCGGCGTCCCCGTCGTGCTGCTCAACGCCGCTGTCGAACACGGCGGTTTTCCGCAGGTGTCGACCGATGACGTGGCCGCGGTCCAGCAGGCCTACGCCCACCTCACCTCACTCGGCCACACCCGTATCGGCC
>NZ_JAJSYW010000133.1:0-1797 GCF_036815005.1 Streptomyces sp. IBSBF 2435
GTCCTGGGTGGCGGCCCGCCGGTCATCGGGGGCGGGGCATGTCGCCGGGCGGCGGCGGCGGCGGCAGCGGGAGGCCGGCCCGGTAGCGCACTCCGGCTTCCGGTGGCACGAGGTCGCCGGTGTCGGGGTCGGTGCAGTAGGCGTTGAAGACCTCGGCCTCGGTGAGCGGGCGCGGTCCTTCGGGGTGCAGCGACCAGCCGTGGACGGTGTCGGTCCCTTTGTCGGTGGTGCGCAGGACGAGGCCGCCGGGGCGGGCGCTGACCCGGGCGGCGGCCATGACGGTGCAGAGCACCAGCGCCTCGGTGTCGGTGAGGTGGATTTCGCCGTCGGGGTCCGCGGTGATGCGGGCGGTGGCCAGCAGCGGGTCCCCGTCGGCGGTCGGCAGGCTGCACACGAAGTGGTGGGAGCCGGGGCCGGCGGCCTCGATGATGCGCAGCAGGGTGTGCGAGGCGAGGTCGAAGGCGCAGTGGGCGACGGGTTCTTCGCATTCGGGGCACTGGCCGGCGGCGGCGAGGATGTCGCCCGCCCGGTCCCAGGTGGCGCGGCGGGCGGCTTCGTGGGCGAGCTGGGTGCGCAGCAGCGCGAGGGGCTGCCGGGTGTAGCGGACGGTGGGGCCGGTGGTGCTGATCTCGGCGGTGTAGCGGGTGCGGGCGACGGGGGTGTCCGGTGGCCTGCGGGTGTCGGCGCAGTGGTCGGCGTACTGGTCGGGGTCGAAGAGGGTGACGGTGACGCTGGTGCCCTGGGCGTGCAGGGAGCGCAGCAGTCCGTCCAGGTGGTGCAGATACAGTCCGTAGTCGCGGAAGGGGAAGCTCGGGTAGCCGGTCATGGCGGTGAAGTCGTGGTCGTCGAGCAGCAGCCCGACCACGGTGGGTGCCTCCCGGCGCAGGGCGCGGCGGTAGGCGGTGCGCCCTGGCGGGCGATTGCGCGCGGTATGCGATGCTTTACGGGTGCGCTTGCGGGCGCGGGTGCGGTCGGGCCTGCGGCCGGCGGAGTGATTCCCGGTGCCGAAGGCGGTGGCGCTCGCGCTGCCGGTGCGAACGCCGGCGCTGCTGGTGCGTGACATCTTTCCCCCTGTGAGCGGATCCAAATGATCCCTACTGCTCACTGACTGTAATCGGTACCACTGACAACGGGGCTTCCGCGACCCCCGCGCCGGGTCGGTCGAGGCGGCGCAGGACCATACGGCGCTGGAGGAGCGCGGCGCCGGCGAGGACGGCGCCGAGGCCGAGCCAGCCGGCCGGTCCCGCCGCGATCACGACCGAGGTGAGCAGCAGCGGCCCGACGCAGCGGGAGGTGGACTGCGCGAGGCCGTGCACGCCGACGTAGCTGCCCTGGAGGTGTGCCGGGGCGAGGCTGACGGACAGCTCCCAGGAGACCGCGGACTGGATCATCTCGACGACGGTGAAGGCGACGGCCGCGGCCACCACGGCGACTGTCGCGGCCCACCGGGTGTGCAGGACGGCGACAGCGGTGGCGGCGCATGACAGGACGAACCAGACGGCGACCTGGCGCAGCGAATTGGCGGCGACGCGCGGGGAGTTGCCGTAGCGCGCGAGGCGTACCTGGAGGAGGACGACCAGGACGGTGTTGATGACGAAGACCGCGGCGGCCAGGCCGTGCGGCGCGGTGGTGCGGGTGACGATCCACAGCGGGAGGCCGACGGTGAGCGAGCAGCCGTAGAGGAACATCACCGAGTCGAGTGCCGCGTAGCCGAGGTAGCCCGTGTCGCGCCAGGGGCCGGCCGGGGGCGGCGGCGGGGCGGTGGCGGCCGGGCGGGCCGCGGACGCCGCCCGGCCG
>NZ_JAJSYW010000133.1:1807-19520 GCF_036815005.1 Streptomyces sp. IBSBF 2435
GGGCGGTGGCGGCCGGTGCGGCGGTGCCCGCGGAAGTGACCGTGCCCCCGCGAGCCGCGGTTCCAGCGGTGGTGACCGGGTCGCCGACCGCGACCGTCCTGGTCGCGGAGGGCGGTTCAGCGCAGCGGGCGACCAGCAGGGCGACGAGTACGAAGGACAGGCTGTCGCCGAGGAGCAGCAGCCGGTAGACGGTGGTGGTGCCCGCAGCCAGGGCGGCGGAGGCGGCGAGGCCGCCGATGGTGTAGCCGAGGTTGACCACCGTGCGCTGGACGGCCTGGTAGCGGGCGCGGTCCTGGCCGGCGACGCGGGCGGCGAAGAGCTTGGTGAGGACCGAGGCGGAGCGTTCGCCGAGGCTGCCGAGGGCGACCAGCGGCAGGAGTTGCCAGAAGCCGTGCGCGAACAGCAGCAGCAGGCCGGAGGCGGAGCGGACGACCTGGACCGCGAGCAGCACGCGGGTCAGCGGCAGCCGGTCGGCGAGGCGGCCCGCGACCGGCGCGCCCGCGATGCCCGCGACACCGCCGAGGCCGAGCAGGAGCCCGGTGCTCGCGGTGTCGAGACCCGCGACAACGACGAAGTAGAGGGCGGTGATCGAGAGCCACAGGCCGGAGCCGGTCTTGTCGACGAGGTTGATCCAGAGCATCCGCCGCCCGTCGGGGCCGCCCGGTATCTCCGGAATCCTCAGTGCCCGCTGCGCCCGTCGCATCATCGGTGCCCCCTGCACGGCCTCACGCCCTCGGCTCGGCGGTGGGGGTGCCGTTGCCGCGCACTTGCCACCACTTTTGTATTGGTACATAATTAACTCTGTGGCGACACAATATGCGATCCAGGGTGCGACGGCCAGGGAGATTTCTGCGTCGGCCGAACACGCGGTCACCGGCGGCCAGTTGCGGCCGGGCGAGGCGCTGCCGCCGGTGCGCGCCCTGGCCGACGCGCTCGGGGTGAGCCCGGGCACGGTGGCGACGGCGTACAAGGAGCTGCGGCGCCGCGGCATCGTGGTGACCAGGGGGCGGGGCGGCACGGAGGTGGCGCCCGCTCCCGCGGTGGCCTCGCGGCGTCCACCGCGTGTGCCGGAGGGGCTGCGGGACCTGGCGGGCGGACACCCCGATCCGGCGTTCCTGCCCGATCTGGTGCCGCCCGGGCGGCTGTCCCCCGGCACGCGTTCGCACCGGGCCTCGCCGCGGCTGGCGGAGCTGGAGGAGCTGTCCCGTGCGTGGTTCGCGCGGGACGGGGTGCCGGACGAGCGGGTGACCTTCGCGCACGGCGCGCTGGACTGCATCGCGCGGCTGCTGTCGGTGGAGCTGCGGCCGGGGGACGCGGTGGCGGTGGAGGACCCGGGCTTCCACCATCTGCTCGACCTCGTACCGGCGCTGGGGCTGCGGACGGTCGCGGTGCCGGTGGACGACGAGGGGCTGCGGCCCGAGGGCCTGCGGTCGGCGCTGCGGGCCGGGGCGCGGGCGGTGGTGCTGTGCCCGCGGGCGCAGAATCCTTACGGCTCGCGGATGTCGGCCGGTCGCAGGGCGGAGCTGCTCGCGGTGCTGGCCGGGGCGCCCGAGGCGCTGGTGGTGGAGGACGACCACAGCGCCGACACCGCGGGCGGCCCGCTGCACTCGCTGGTGACGGCGGGCGCGGACGGCCCGGCGCGCTGGGCGCACATCCGCACCGTCTCCAAGCACCTGGGCACCGACCTGCGCTGGACGGCGCTGGCCTGCGACGCGACCACGCTGGCCCGGCACGACGGGCGGCTGCTGCTGACCTCGGGCTGGATCAGCCATGTGCTCCAGGAGACGGTGGCGCGGCTGATGACCGATCCGGCGACCGGCGCACTGGTGGCCGGCGCGGCGACGGCGTACCAGGAGCGGCGCGAGGCGCTGATCGCGGCGCTCGCCGGGCACGGGATCGGGGCGCACGGGGTGAGCGGGCTCAACGTCTGGGTGCCGGTACGGGACGAGTCGGCGGTGGTCAACGGGCTGCGGTCGCACGGCTGGTGGGTGGCGGGCGGGGCCCGTTTCCGGATCGCCGCCGCGCCCGGGGTGCGGGTCACCACGACGGATCTGTCGGTACCGGACGCGGCGCGGCTGGCCGGTGACTTCGCGGAGGTGCTGGCCGAGTCGCTGAACCCGTACGGGGGTTGACTGGACGTCAGATACGGGCGGAGCGGGTGTCGGCACTCTTGACGGGGGTGGCGCGGGTCACGTATCCAGTGTCCGGGGGGCATTGGTACAGACCAAATGGGAGTCCGATATGCGAAGATCCCTTATCCTCCTCCTCGCGCTCTTCGGCACGCTCGCCCTCTTCCTCGTCCCGACCGCCTCGGCGGCGGGCGGGGCCGGTGCCACCTTCGCCAAGACCTCCGACTGGGGCAGCGGCTACCAGGCGCAGTACACGATCACCAACAGCGGTACGTCGACGCTCGGTTCGTGGAAGGTGGAGTTCGACCTGCCGGCCGGCAGCAGCGTCGGCAGCTACTGGGACGCGCTGCTCACCCAGAGCGGCACGCACTACACCTTCACCAACCGCGACTACAACGGCTCCGTCGCGCCCGGCGCCTCCGCGGCCTTCGGCTGGGTCGGCTCGGGCAGCGGCGTGCCCGCCAACTGCAAGCTGAACGGCGGCTCCTGCGACCCCGGCGGCAGCGCCGGCGGCACCTCCTCCGGTACGTCCGCCGGCACGACGAGCGGAACCAGTGCCGGGACCAGCGCGGGAACCACGACCGGGACCAGCACCGGCACGACGAGCGGCACCAGCGGCGGCGGCACTCCCCCTGCCGGCCCGATCCGCACCGCGCCCTACGTGGACATGGGTGCCTGGCCCACCCCCAGCCTCACCGCGATGTCCCAGGCGAGCGGGATCAAGAGCTTCACGCTGGCCTTCGTCACGTCGGCCGGCTGCAAGGCGAGCTGGTTCAACGCCTACGACCCGCGCCAGGCGTGGGCCAAGGACCAGATCGACGCCGTCAGGGCGGCCGGCGGCGATGTGAAGGTGTCCTTCGGCGGCGCCAGCGGTATCGAACTCGCCCAGGCCTGCAGCTCGGCGGACGCGCTCGCCGCCGAATACGCGGCCGTCGTGGACGCCTACCACCTCACCTACGCCGACTTCGACATCGAGGGATCAGCGGTCGCCGAGCCCGCGTCGATCGCGCTGCGCTCCCAGGCGCTGGCCAAGCTCCAGCAGACCCATCCGGGCCTGCGGATCTCGCTGACCCTGCCGGTGCTGCCCGAGGGCCTGACCGCGGACGGCCTCAACGTGGTCACCTCCGCCAAGAACGCCGGCGTCACCCTCGACCTGGTCAACCTGATGGCCATGGACTACTACCGCAGCGCCGACTACGGCGACGCGGCGGTCCAGGCGGCCACCAGCACCCAGGCCCAGCTCAAGTCGCTCTTCCCGGCCAAGACCGACGCCCAGCTGTGGGCGATGCTCGGGGTGACGCCGATGCTCGGCCAGAACGACGACGGGCACGTCTACGACCAGGCCGACGCCCGCCAGCTGGTCTCCTTCGCGCAGGGCAAGCACCTGGGCCTGCTGTCGTTCTGGGAGGAGGGGCGGGACGCCAACGCCTGCAACGGCGCACTGTACAAGTGCACCAACATCGCACAGGCACCGTACGACTTCTCGAAGATCTTCGCGGGCTACAACGGCTGACCCTCCCGCGGGAGTGCTTCTACGGGCGGCCGGCCGCGCGTTCGGCGCCCAGCCGCTCGTAGAAGCGCAGCACATCGAGGTCGTCCACGGAGCCGGGGTTGACGGCCTTGTCCAGCGCGGCGCCCTGGAGCAACCGCTTGACCGGGACCTCGATGCGCTTGCCGGTCAGGGTGTGCGGGACACCGGGCACCGCGATGATCTCGTCGGGCACATGGCGCGGCGACAGCTCGGCGCGGATCGCGGCGGCGACCCGGTCGCGCAGCGCGTCGTCCAAGTCCGCGCCGTCCGCGAGCCGTACGAACAGCGGCATCCAGTAGCCCCCGTCCGGCTCCTCGATGCCGATGACCAGGGACTCGCGGATCTCCGGGAGGCGTTCGACGACCTCGTAGATGTCGGCCGAACCCATCCGGACGCCCTGCCGGTTGAGCGTGGAGTCGGAGCGGCCGTGGATGACCACGGTGCCGCGCGAGGTCAGCGTGATCCAGTCGCCGTGCCGCCACACTCCGGGGAACATCTCGAAGTAGCTGTCGCGGTAGCGGGTGCCGTCCGGGTCGTTCCAGAAGCGCACCGGCATCGACGGCATGGGATTGGCGACGACCATCTCGCCGACCTCGTCGACGACCGGGCGGCCTTGCGCGTCCCAGGCCTGGAGGTCGGTGCCGAGGCAGGCGGCCTGCAGCTCGCCGACGTGGACGGGAAGTGTCGGCACTCCGCCGGCGAAGCAGCTGCAGACGTCGGTGCCGCCGCTGACCGAGGCGATCCACAGGTCGGCGGCGACCTCGTCGTGCAGCCAGCGGAAGCCGTCGGGCGGCAGCGGCGAGCCGGTGGTGGCGACACAGCTGACCCGAGACAGGTCGAAGTCCCGCCCGGGGTGCACGTCGGCCTTGCGGCAGGCGATGACGTAGGCGGCGGAGGTGCCGAAGACGGTGGTGCCGGTCTGCTCGGCCACCCGCCACTGCGCCTCGATCGCCGGATGGCCGGGGCTGCCGTCGTAGAGGACCACGGTGGCGCCGACCAGCAGCCCGGACACCAGGAAATTCCACATCATCCAGCCGGTGGAGGTGTACCAGAAGAAGCGGTCGTCGGGGCCGAGGTCGAGGTGCAGGCCGGTCTGCTTGAGGTGTTCGAGCAGGATGCCGCCCTGGGACTGGACGATCGCCTTGGGCAGCCCTGTGGTGCCCGACGAGTACAGCACCCACAGCGGGTGGTCGAACGGCACCTGCTCATAGGCGGGTTGCGGATCGTCGGCGACCAGATCGCGCCATTCGAGGGCGCCTTCAGGTGCCGGGGTGCCCAGCAGCGGGATGTGCACGGTCGCGCGCAGCGACGGCAGTGCGGCCCGGGTCTCGGCGACGACGCCGGTCCTGTGGTGCTCCTTGCCGCCGTAGCGGTAGCCGTCGACGGTGAACAGCACCACGGGCTCGACCTGCTGGAAGCGGTCCAGGACGCTGCGGGCGCCGAAGTCGGGTGCGCAGGAGGTCCACACACCGCCCACCGCGGCGGTGGCGAGCAGCGCGACCGCGGCCTGCGGGATGTTGGGCAGATAGCCGCTGACCCGGTCGCCAGGGGTGACGCCGAGCCGGCGGAGCGCCGCGGCGAGCGAGGCGACCTGCCGGGACAGCTCGGCCCAGCTCAGGATGCCGGTCTCCATGCGCTCGTCGACGTACAGCACGGCGGGCAGCCCGGCGCGGGCGGTGTCCAGGGCGGGCCGCAGCGCGTGCTCGGCGTAGTTGACGGTCGCACCGGGGAACCAGCGGGCGCCGGGCATCGAGTCGTCGGCCAGGACGGCGTCGTAGGGGGCACCGAAGCGTACGTCGTACCACTCGGTGAGCGCCTGCCAGAAGGCCGCCGTCTCGCGCACCGACCAGGCGTGCAGTGCCGCGTAACCGGCCCGCGGGTCGTCGGGCAGGACGGCGGGGGCGCCGAAGCGCTCGTGCGCCCAGCGCTGGAAACGGGTCACCGAAGCGCGGGCGACGCGTTCGGGTCCCGGTGTCCACAGGGCTTCCGGCACGAGGTCGGCTTCGGGCTTGCTGGTCATGGGGCGGCTCCAGGACGGTCCACGGCACGGCTGGTCAGGACGATGCCATGCGATCGTCCGGCGCGCCAGGGCGGGTCGCGGACCGCGGGTCGCACCCGAAGGTGAACACCGGCTGAACGTGCGGCGCGGCAGGCCCGGGCAGTGGAAAGGTGGGGGCATGGATGCTCGGGACCTGCTGCGGTCGCTACGGATGGCGGGTTCCGCCCAGGGACGGCGTACGGCCAGATCCGCCTGGCGGCGCCGGCGCACCGACGCCAGGGACCTGCCGGGGCACCGCGCGGAGCGGGCCAGGGTGCCGGGGGCGGCGGTGGCGGCCGAACCGGCGCCGGGCGGCGGCACGATCCGCTTCGCCCGGTCGGTGCTCCAGGTGCGGGTCGGGGTCGGCGGCGCGGTCTTCTGCGGCTGGGACGGTGCGCAGCCCGAGCCGTCGTACGCGGTCGCGGCCACCCCGAAGTGGGGCTCGCCGCGGGAGCGGGCGGCCGGCGGGTGCCCCGAGGCGGACCCGCGGGCGCTACTCGAACCCGATCCGGACGGCTGGCGGGTGGTGTCGGAGCGGGTGACGGTGCGGGTCTCCCGGCACGGCGCGGTGGAGATCCGCACCCCGGGCGGGAGGCTGCTGCGCCGCGAACTGCCGCCGCGCTGGTGGGACCCGGTGGGCGCGGAGCAGGGCCGGGGCGGGGCGCGCTGGGTGCAGCGCTCGGAGACACCGGCCGACGCCCGGGTCTACGGCCTGGGCGGCCGGGCGGCGGGACCTCGGCTGGCGGCGGGCTCCTACCGGCTGTGGAACACCGACCCCGGCGGCTCCTTCGAGCCGGGCGACGACCCGCTGTACATCACTATGCCGGTCCAGCTGGTGGTCGCCGACGCGGGCTGCCACCTGGTCTTCCACGACAACTCCTGGGACGGCCGGGTCACCTTGCGGGACGGCGAGGAGGGCGCGGGCTCGGGCCACGACCGGGAAGGCGGCTGCGAACTGCGGATGGACGGCGGCCCGCTGCGCTACTGGGTGATCACCGGGACGCCCTCGCGCGTCCTGGCCGGCTGGACTGCGCTGACCGGGCGGCCCGCGGTGCCGCCGCGCTGGGCGCTGGGCTACCACCACTCGCGGTGGGGCTTCGGCAGCGAGCGGGAGGTGCGCAGGGTCGTCGACGGCTACCGCGAGCGCGGGCTGCCGCTGTCGGTGCTGCACCTGGACATCGACCACTTCGACGGCCACCGGATCTTCACCGCCGACCCGGAGCGCTTCCCCGACCTGCCGGGTCTCGCCCGCGACGTGGCCGCGCAGGGGGTGCGCCTGGTGTCGATCGTGGACCCGGCGGTGAAGGCCGAGCCGGGGCTGGCGGTCTACGACGGGGGCCGGGCGGTGGACGCGTTCGTACGGGACGCGCGCGGCCGGGAGGTCAGGGGCGTGGTGTGGCCGGGCGACGCGGTCTTCCCCGACTTCACCGACCCCCGGGTGCGCGCGTGGTGGGGCGGCCTGTACGCCGAGCGGCTCGCGCAGGGCTTCGCCGGGGTGTGGCACGACATGAACGAGCCGGTGTCCTTCGCCGCTTTCGGCGACGCCACCTTGCCGCGTTCGGCCCGGCACGCGCTGGAGGGCCGCGGCGGCGACCACCGCGAGGCGCACAACGTCTACGCACTGGCGATGGCCCGCGCCGGATACGACGGGCTGTGCGAACTGCGCCCGGAGCAGCGCCCCTTCCTCTTCTCCCGGTCGGGCTGGGCGGGCATGCAGCGCTACGGCGGCACCTGGTCGGGCGATGTGGCGACCGGCTGGGCGGGGCTGCGCGCGTCGCTGGCGCTGGTGCTGGGGCTCGGCCTGTGCGGGGTGCCGTACTCGGGTCCCGACGTGGGCGGTTTCACCGGGTCGCCGTCGCCCGAGCTGTATCTGCGCTGGTTCCAGCTGGGCGCGTATCTGCCGTTCTTCCGTACGCATTCGGCGATCGACGCGGGGCACCGCGAGCCGTGGGAGTTCGGGCCCGAGGTGCTGGCGCACGCCGGGGCCGCGCTGGCGGGCCGGGGCAGGCTGCTGCCGTACCTGGACACCCTGGCGCATGTCGCGCACCGCACCGGGTCGCCGTACGTGCGCCCGCTGTGGTGGAATTCGCCCGGCGACCGGACGCTGCGGGACTGCGGTGACGCCTTCCTGCTGGGTGACTCGCTGCTGGTCGCGCCGGTGCTCGAAGCGGGCGCCAGGACCCGGTCGGTACGGCTGCCGCGCGGGCTCTGGTACGACACCGCGACCGGTGAGCCGCACCGCGGGCGCGCGCAGGTGCTGCTCGACGCGCCGCTGGGCCGCATCCCGGTGCTGGCGCGCGCGGGCGCGGTGCTGCCGGTGGCGGGCGCGGACGGCAGGACGGAGCTGGAGGTGTGGGCGCCGCGGCAGGGGAGGACCGGCGGCGGGGTGGTCTTCACCGGCGACCCCGAGGGGTGGGCCAAACCGCGGATGGAGCGCTTCGTGTCGCGGTGGGCGGACGGCGCGGTGGTCGTCGAGCGGGACGGCGGGGCGGCGCCCGCCTACACCGTACGGGTGCGCGGCGCCGGTTCGTAACCGCCGGCGAACCAGCGCCCCGCCGCCAGGGTGTGCAGCGGGAAGCCCAGTTCCTGCGGGGCAAACAGCAGTTGGTGGCCCTCGGTCTCGTCCGTCGCTGCGGACGGCGGCAGTTCGCCGGCGTCGCGCTCCGGCAGCAGCCCGAACAGCAGCAGATAGCCGCCGGCCTCGTCGGTGAGGGCGTCGGCGAGTACGACGTCGGAGTCGGCGGCGGTGATGCCGGTCTCCTCTGCCAGTTCGCGGGTCACCGCGTGCTGCCAGCTCTCGCCGTGGTCGATGAAGCCGCCGGGCAGCGCCAGCAGGCCGCGGCTGGGCTCGATGGTGCGGCGGATGACGACCAGGCCGGTACCCCGCGGACCGCGGACCGGCAGCAGGGCGACGGCGACCGGCGAGGGATTGCGGTAGGCGAAAGTGCCGCAGCCCGGGCAGCGGCGCGGCCAGCCGGCGTCAGCCGGGTAGCGCGTACCGCACGAGGCACAGTGGGAGTTCTTCACCGGGTGCGTCACCGCGGGCTCCATCGGGGGCTCCGTCGAAGGCGTCGTCGGGGGTTCTGGCACGGCAGCGGACACGCCCGGACTGTATCCGATCACCTGTCGCGGCACGCCCGGGACCTGATAGGCCAGGGGGATGCCGAAACTCACTTCTCTCCTGCGGGCACTCGCCGTGCCTCTCGTCACACTGGTCGCGGTCGCCGCGGGCGGTCCGGCCCAGGCGCGTTCCGGGCATCCGGGGCATCAGGAGCCCACGGTGCCCGCGCAGTTCGTCGCGCTGCGGGACGTGGACCCGACGATCATCCAGGAAATGCGGTACTACACCCCGCACAACTTCACCGGCGCGCCGGTCGACGGCTACCGCGCACCGATGTGCATCCTGACCAGGGCTGCGGCCGAGGGCCTGCACCGGGCACAGGTGCGGCTGCTGCGCAGCGGCCACTCCCTCAAGGTCTACGACTGCTATCGGCCGCAGCGCGCCGTCGACACCTTCGTCACCTGGGCGGAGGACCTCGGCGACACCAGGATGAAGGCGGAGTTCTACCCGCAGGTCGACAAGACCCGCTTGTTCGCGTACGGTTACATCGCCGCGAAATCCGGGCACAGCCGCGGCAGCACCGTGGACCTGACGATCGTCCCGCTGCCGGCCAGGCCCACCCGCCCCTACCGTCCCGGTGAGCCGCTGGCGCCGTGCTACGGCCCGAAGGACCAGCGCTTCCCCGACAACTCCCTGGACATGGGCACCGGCTTCGACTGCTTCGACACCCTCGCCCACACCCTCGACCCGCGGGTCCAGGGCGTCCAGCACGCCAACCGGATGCTGCTCATGAACGCCCTGGACGCGCAGGGCTTCACCAACCTCCCCGAGGAGTGGTGGCACTACACGCTCACTGCCGAACCCTTCCCCGGCACGTATTTCGACTTCCCCGTGGACCGCGGGTCCCTGAGGCGCTGACGGGCGGGTCCCGAGGACTCCAGCATCACCGGCGCCCCGAGCAGTGCCCCGATCGCCGCGCTCCAGCGGCGCGGGTCGCGGCCCGGGGTGTCCCACACGGCGGGCGACGCGCGCAGCATCCGCCCGGTCAGCTCCGCCTGCCGCGCCAGGTCGCCGGGCGGCCCGGCCGGGAGGCGTTCGACCAGGGCGCCGTCGAGGCCGTAGGCGCGGCAGATCCGCAGCGAACGGCACCGGCGGGGCGCGTCGAGGTGGGTGACGGCCAGGGCGTCCACTCCCCCGCAGACCTCGGCCGCGTAGGTGTGCGCGACCGCGTCGAAGTGGCCGACGCGGAAGGCGCCCTGCCAGCGGCCGTGGCCGTTGTGCGGTTCCGGCAGCAGCGCGTTCAGCTCGGGGTCCTCGGTGACCAGCGGCCCGGGCCCGTGCCGGGTGGTGTACGTGCGCACCACCCCCAGCCGCAGCCCCTCGCCCGCCGCGCCCGCCTCGGTCAGCAGCGTCTCGGCATTGCCGAAGGTGGTGGTCGACCAGGTGGTGTACGGGTGGAAGCCGTGCCATTCGTCCAGCAGGACGCCCTGGGCGCCCTCGAAGACCAGCGGCCCCCGCGCGGCCAGTTGGCGCAGCCGGGTCCCGTCGGTGAGCCGGACGGCGCGGGCGAAGGCGGTGTACGCCTCGGCGCACGCCTCCACCGGCGGTGCGGGCAGCGGGCCGAGTTCGTCGGTGAGCCGGTCCCGCAGCAGCCGCAGCCGGCGCAGCAGACGGGGGCGTGACGCGCAGTCGCCCGCGGTCGGCGCGTCGTCCCGGTGGGCCAGCGCGTAACGGGCGGTCTCCCCGACCCCCATCCCGCACGAGCCGTGCCGGCCCTCGCCCCTGGCCTGCTCGCGCAGGCGGTTGGCGGCCGCGTGGTAGGGCGTGGTGAGCGGGGCTTCCCGGTCGACGCCGAGCAGCGCGTACGGGTCGGGGACGCCGAGCGCGCGCAGGTGGTCGGCCTCGGCGGCCAGCGCGAGCGGGTCCACCGCGGTGAAGCGGGACAGCTGGGTGGGCACCCCGCGCAGGGTGCCCGAGCCGAACTGGGCGAAGGTGTGGTGCCGGCCGTCGGAGGTGACGACGTTGTGGGCGGCCTGGGCGCCGCCGTTGAAGCGGACGACGGCGGCGACCCCGCCGCCCTGGCAGAGCCGGTCGACGGTGGCGCCTTTGCCCGCGTCGCCGAAGCCGAGGTCCACGACGAGGGTGTGCCGGCGTACCGGCCCTGCCGGGGCCGGGGTCACGTCCGTCACCGGCCCGACAGCGCCCGCGCGACCGAGTCGACCGCGGTGGAGCCGACGTCGGCCAGGTCGGCCAGGCCGGTGGCGAGGTCGATGGCCTCCTCGCCCAGGCCGACGGTCAGCGCGATGGTCTCGCAGACCGCGTCGAGGTCGTCCAGTTCGATGACGTTCTGGCCCAGCAGGCGGCGCCACAGGGTGAGGACTTCGGAGTCTCCCGCGTGGGAGGCGCCGGCCGGGAGGATGTAGTGGACGTGGAATCTGCGCTTCAGCTCGGCGAGGATGTCCTGGACGGGGATGTCGTGCGGGATCGTCTCACCGAGGACGGCGCGCACTTCGCGGGCCTTGACCTTGCCGTAGGGCATCTCGTCGCCGATGAGGAAGAGGTAGCCGCGCCGACCGCGCTTGTCGTGGCAGTCCAGCGCGGTGTGCCGGGCCATGGCGTAGAGCGCGAGTTCGTACGACTCGGTCATCTGGCCGCCGCCCCCGCCCTCCAGCAGGATGTTGCCGAGGTCGTCGTCCATCCGGTTGTCGGACTCGAACTGGCCGAGCTGGAGCGGGACCTGGTCGCAGGTGGCGTCGCCGACCGCGCCGAAGAGTATCTGCGGGTCCTGGACGTAGCCCTTGCGCAGCAGCAGGCCGAACAGCCCGGGCAGTTTGGTCTGCAGGGTGCGCGGGACGCCGCCCATGGAGCCGGTGACGTCGAAGAGGACGGAGATGGCCAGCGAGTTGGGGTGCTCGACGGAGTCGCGGCTCTCGCGGACGGTCAGGCCGTGCGGGTCGAGCGACTGGTGCGCGCGCCAGGTGTTCCTGGGTGCGCTGTGCCTGACGTGGTCGCTGTAGGCGAAGGCGCCGGTGCCGGAGGCGGCTCGGTAGCGCTCGGCGGCGTCGTAGACGTTGGTGGACCAGCTTCCGCTGCCCATGGTGTGTCCCCCTTGCGGTGTGGTGCGGTGTGCGGTGCGATGTGCGGTGGTGCGGGCCGGTCACGCGGGACGCGCGGCCGGCATCGTGAACGGCCGAAAGGTGCGCGGGCCGTACAGCCTTTCCAGCAGGTCGTCCAGTTCGGCGAGCAGCCGCCAGGCGTCCTGCGGGCGCCGGTGCTGCTCGGGCAGGGTGCAGCCGCGCAGGAAGGCGCGCAGCGGTGCCGGTGCGAGGTCGCCGATCAGCCCGCCGACGCACAGCGACGCCAGGTGGATGTCGGTGGCCGGGGTCGCCGGCAGGTGCGCCGCGGCCTCCGGCGGATAGCTGCCGGCGTGCTGGGACAGCAGGACGGGGAGGTCGGTGCCGGTCGCCGTGGCATAGCACCAGTCGACCAGGACCAGGCCGTGCATCTCCGGGTGGATCAGGACGTGTTCGGGGAAGACCGCGCCGTGGATCAGCCGGGCGCGGTGCGCCCAGCCCAGCGCGGTCAGCAGGCGCCGCCACATCCAGGCGGCGTCCCGCGGGTCGAGTCCGCCGGGGTGGGCCGCGGCGACCTCGGCGAGGGTGTGGAATCCGGGGAGCGCGGCGAGGGCGTTCACCACGTGCTCGGTGCCGTCGTCGTGCCGCTGCCGGAAGCTCTCGATCAAGGTCGGCGCGTAGGCGCGGTGGCGTGCCTCGCCGACCGTGCGCAGCCGGGTCAGGACGTCGGCCTCGTGCTCCATCAGGTCGTTGTCCCGCGGTTTGCGGGGGATCTTGAGTACGGCCGCGCGGCGGTCGCCGTCGTGGTCGTAGCGGGCGGTGCGCAGGGTGGCGAGGTCGCCGTCGGCGAGCACCGGGCCGAGGAGGTAGGTGTGGCGCGGGCCGGCGATGGTCCGCCGGGCGTGCCAGGCGGCGGCGAGGCGGGCGAAGGCCGCGGCGGCCCGGTCGGTGCGGCCGACCGGAGCGGTGTCGGGGTGCAGCAGCAGGGCGAGGCGGCGGTAGTGCCGGGCGGCCTCGCGCGGGTCTGCGGGGAAGCCGTCGGCCAGGGCTGCGAGGGCGGCGTCGAAGTCGGCGGAGCGGACACGGGCGGCGGCTGGACCTGGCCCGGCGGCAGCGGTGGCGGGGCGGGGCCCGGCGGCGGTCATCGCACCCCCGCCTCGCGGTCGGGGCGCAGCAGCGCCGGGTGCAGCAGCCGGGCGTCGCCTGCCCGGTAGAGGCGGGCGCGCGGTCCGCCGCGGCTGCCGGGCCGGGAGTCGGTCTCTCCGGTGGACTCCACGAAGCCGGGCACGGACAGCACCTTGCGGTGGAAATTCCCGGCGTGCAGCGGCGCGCCCCACACCGTCTCGTAGACCGCCCGCAGTTCGGTGATCGTGAAGGTCTCGCCGAGGAAGGCGGTGGCCAGCGGGGTGTACTCGATCTTCGCCCTGGCCCGCTCCAGACCGTCGGCGAGGATGCGCCCGTGGTCGAAGGCGAGCCCTCCGGCGTCGTCGGGACCGGGCCGGCGGCCGGTACCACCCCCGTAGGTTCCGGACCGCCGACCCTGCTCGAAGGGACGCGGACCTGCCGCGTCCGGTTGCCCCCGCGGTGATATTGCTTCGACCGGCAGCCAGCCCGCTCCCGCCGCGTCGCCGCCCGGCTGCGCGTCCGGCAGTCCGGGGGCGAAGGCGAGGTAGGCGACCGAGACCACGTGCATCCGCGGGTCGCGCCGCGGGCTGCCGTAGGACCCGAGCTGTTCCAGGTGGACCCGGCCGAGCGCGGCGGCGTCCAGACCGGTCTCCTCGGCCAGCTCGCGGGCCGCGGCCTCGTCGAGCGATTCGCGGCCGGCCCGCACGAAGCCGCCGGGCAGGGCCCAGCGGCCGGCGAAGGGCGGCCCGCCGCGCTGCACGGCGAGCACCTCCAGCAGGCCCGCGCGCAGCGTCAGCGCCACCACGTCCACGGTGACGGCGATCGGGTCGAAGGCACGCGGATCGTAGCCGGCCAGGAAGTCCCGTTCCTCCGGTGTGCCGCCGTCCGGATCCGTCATGACCGCCACTCCCCTCCGCCGTCGCCCCTGCGGTTTATATTCTCACTATGAGTCTTTCTCGGTGCGAGAAGAACGTACCACGGTCCTGCGGCGGTGTCCACGACGGACCGGGAGGATTCCGCGGCGCGGGACCGCTTGACGCTCCGTCACCTCGGGGGAACACTTCCGGCATCGCGATGCCGCCCGGTGGGAGGGCGTCGCGCACACCGCGTGTCCGCGCGTGCCCATTCCCGACACGGTCGTCACCGACCGGGCAAGGGAGCGTGACATGAGCCAGACCGTCCCGACCTATGTAGCCGCGATCGACCAGGGCACCACCTCCACCCGCTGCCTGATCTTCGACGCGGCGGGCCGGGTCGTCGCGTCCGACCGGCGCGAGCACCGGCAGATCCTGCCCAGGCCCGGCTGGATCGAGCAGGACGCCACCGAGATCTGGGCGAAGGTCCAGGCCGTAACGTCGGGCGCGCTGGCGGGGGCCGGGCTGCGCCCTGAGCAGCTGACTGCGCTCGGCATCGCCAACCAGCGCGAGACGGTGGTGCTGTGGGACCGTTCCACCGGCCGCCCGGTGCACAACGCCGTGGTGTGGCAGGACACCCGCACCGCCGCGCTGTGCACGGAACTCGGCGGCGGCTACGGGCAGGACCGCTTCCGCGACACCACGGGGCTGCCGCTGGCCCCCTACTTCTCGGGCCCGAAGATCGCCTGGCTGCTCGACCAAGTGCCGGGGCTGCGGTACCGGGCCGAGCGCGGCGAGATCGCCTTCGGCACCATCGACTCCTGGCTGGTCTGGAACCTCACCGGCGGCACCGCGGGCGGTGTCCACATCACCGACGTCAGCAACGCCTCACGCACCCTGCTGATGGACCTGCACACCCTGGACTGGGACCCGGCGATCCTGGCCGCGATGGACATCCCCGAGGCCGTCCTGCCGCGGATCCGCCCCTCGGCCGAGGTCTACGGCACGGCCACCGGCCGGCTCGCGGGCGTACCGGTGGCCGCCGCGCTCGGCGACCAGCAGGCCGCGCTGTTCGGGCAGACCTGCTTCGACCTCGGCGAGGCCAAGAACACCTACGGACCCGGGAGTTTCCTGCTGCTCAACACCGGAAGCCGCCCGGTGCCGTCCGCCAGCGGCCTGCTCACCACGGTCGGCCACCAGCTGGCGGGCGAACGGCCCGTGTACTGCCTGGAAGGCTCGATCGCGATCACCGGGGCGCTGGTGGAGTGGCTGCGCGACCGGCTCGGCATCATCCGCTCCGTCGGGGAGATCGAACCGCTGGCCGCGAGCGTCCCGGACAACGGCGGCGCCTACGTCGTACCCGCCTTCTCCGGTCTTTTCGCGCCCTACTGGCGGTCCGACGCGCGCGGGGTGGTCACCGGCCTGACCGCGTACGTCACCAAGGCGCATCTGGCCAGGGCGGTCCTGGAGGCGACCAGCTGGCAGACCCGCGAGGTGGTCGACGCGATGCAGCGCGACTCCGGGGTACGGATCGGCGCGCTGCGGGTGGACGGCGGCATGACTGTCAACGGGCTGCTGATGCAGCACCAGGCCGACGTGCTGGGTGTGCCGGTGATCCGGCCGGTGGTCGCCGAGACCACGAGCCTGGGCGCCGCCTACGCGGCCGGGCTCGCCACCGGCGTGTGGGACGGACCCGACGAGCTCAGGGCGCACTGGCGGGAGGACACCCGCTGGAGTCCGGCGATGACCGGGGCGGTGCGCGCCCGCGAATACCGGCGCTGGAAGAAGGCGGTGGAGCGCAGCTTCGGGTGGCTCGACGACGACGAGCGGGCGGTGCCGGTGGGCTGACGCCCGGGCCGGCACGGGTCGGCCGGCGGCGGGAGTCGGCGGGCGGCGCGGCTCAGGCGGCGGCGGGAGTCGGCGGGCGGCGCGGCTTAGGTGGCGGCGGGGGTGCGGCGGCCGGCCGCCGTCGCCGCCGCGTGCTCGACCACCGTGATCAGCACCTGCTTGGCCGACTCGCGCTCCCGCGCGTCGCACAGCACCACCGGCACCGCGGGATCGAGGTCCAGCGCGTCGGTGACGACGTCGGGCTCGTGCAGGGTGGCGCCGTCGAAGCAGTTCACCGCGACCGTGAAGGGGATGCCGCGCCGCTCGAAGTAGTCGACCGCGGCGAAGCAGTCCTCGAGCCGCCGGGTGTCGGCGAGCACCACCGCGCCCAGCGCGCCCTGCGCCAGCTCGTCCCACAGGAACCAGAACCGGTCCTGGCCCGGCGTGCCGAACAGGTAGAGCACCAGGTTCTCGCGCAGCGTGATCCTGCCGAAGTCCATGGCCACCGTGGTGGTGTTCTTGGACTCGATGCCCGCGAGGTCGTCCACCGGGCGGCCCGCCTCGCTCAGCGCCTCCTCTGTCCGCAGCGGCCTGATCTCGCTGACCGCGCCGACCAGGGTCGTCTTGCCGACCCCGAAGCCGCCGGCCACCAGCAGCTTGAGCGCGACCGGCTCCGCGGCGGACGGCTGACGGCTGCGCTCGGCTTCGGCGATGGCCATGATTCTTCAACTTCCCTGCGACGGTCGGGACTTGGGGTGTGCGTGGGACGCAAGAGCAGCCTAGCGGGCGTTACAGTGCCCGCAGACCGTTGATGACCTCGCGCAGGATGCTCTCGTCCGGCAGCTCGGCCGGCGGCACCGGCTGGCGGACCGTGACGTGCCCGGCCTCCAGCAGATCGCCGATGAGTACCCGGACGACGCCTATCGGCAGATCGAGGTCGGCGGCCAGTTCGGCCACCGACACCGCCTGCGCCAGGCAGCGCTCGACGATGTCCAGGTGCTCGGGCGACAGAGTGCGGTCGTCGTCCAGACCCGCGTCGGCGTCGTCGGACCGTGCGACCACCAGGGCGATCAGGTCGAGCTTCGCCTCGGCCGCGTGAGTCGTGCGCCCGCGGGTCATCGCGTAGGGCCGCACCACCGGCCCCGCCGCGTCGTCGTACCAGCGGTCCGATTCAGACGTCATGTCACCCTGTCACCCCAACTCCGTTCGCCGGCCGTCAGCCGCTCAGTGCGGTACCGCCGCTGTGCCGCGGTGCGGTGGCCAGATGGACCCCCACCCGCTTGACCAGCAGCGCCATCTCGTACGCCACCTGTCCGACGTCGGAGTCCGCGTCGGCCAGCACCGCGAGGCAGCTGCCGTCGCCCGCCGCCGTGACGAAGAGGAACGCGTCGTCCAGTTCGACGATGGTCTGCCGGACCCGGCCGGCGTCGAAGTGCCGGCCGACGCCCTTGGCCAGGCTGTGGAAGCCGGAGGCGACCGCCGCCAGATGCTCCGAGTCCTCCCGCGTCAGACCCGCGGACGCCCCCCTGGCCAGGCCGTCCCCGGAGAGCACCATGGCCTTGCGGACATTGGCGACCCGTTCGACCAGGTCGTCCAGGAGCCAGCTCAGCTCGCGTGTCGGGCTCGGTGCTGCGGTCATCGACCGTTCTCCTCAGGTGTCGTTCGCTGCGCTGTCGTCGATGGGTCGTCGCCGGGGGCCGCCGCGCCGTCCGGCTCGGCCTCCGCTGCTTCGCGGCCGCGCTGCCAGCCGCGCTGGATCGCCGACATCCGGTCGCGTACCTCGTCGGCGGACCGCTCCCGGCCGCCGCCGCGTTCCGCGTCGGCGTTGCCTTGCCGCGCCGTGCCGGCCCGCAGCTGCGGCGCCAGGCTGGCCTGCCTGACCCGCCGGGGCAGCACGACACCGGTGTCCTTGCCGCCCTCGGACGGCTCGGGCGCCGCGGGCGGCGTCTCCTTGCGGGGGCGGGGCAGCGACGGTATGGCCGCCACCGGCTGCGGGGGCTGCTGGGCGGGGGCCGCGCCGGGCGCCACTCACGGCCCCGGCCCGGGCCGCGCGGTCAGAACAGCACCCTGGCCA
>NZ_JAJSYW010000134.1:0-19129 GCF_036815005.1 Streptomyces sp. IBSBF 2435
AGGTAGGTGCGGGCCGGGGTGGAGAGGGGGGCGGGGAGGTCCAGCAGGGTGGTGAAGCTCGTCACGTCGACCAGGCCGGCCCGGCGGAGCATGGCGGGCCAGTCCTCGACCACGGCGCTGCTGCCGGGCAGCTCGGCCCGCATCGTCGCGAACCAGTCCTCCCCCACCGCGTCCAGCCGGGACTGGAACCCGGGCCGGCCGATGCCGATGTCGCGCGGCAGGAAGCGCATGGGCAGACCTCCCTCGGCCACGGCGAGCACGCCGCCGGGCCGCAGCGCACCGGCGAGGGCGTCGAGCGCGCCCTGCTGGTCGCCGAGGTGGTGCACCGCCTTGCTTGACCAGATCAGGTCGGCGGTGCCGAGCCCGTCGCCGAGGCCGTCGGACAGCTCCGCGAGCCGTACCGCGACCCTGCCGCCGAGGCCGAGCCCGTCCGCGCGGGCCAGCGCGCGGTCGAGCAGCGCCTGCGTACCGTCGACGGCGACCACCTCGGCGTCGCCGAATTCCTCGGCCAGGACGCAGGTCATCACGCCGGGCCCGCTGCCGACGTCGAAGACGCGGCGGACCTCGTGCCGCGGCCCGAGCAGGTCGCGCAGCCGTGCCGCGGTGTCGCGCAGGACCGGGAGTTGCAGCTCACCGGCGGTTTCCAGCTGGTCGGCCAGGACCCCCCAGTCCAGCTCGGTGTTGTGGCCGTGGCCATGATGACCGTGGTGCGTGTCGTGCCCGTCGTGCCCGTGGGCGGATTCGTCAGCGCTCATGCCGGGCAGCCTGCGCCTGTCCGGCGGTAGGCGGCAACTCTTGTTGCCGTTTCCGGGACGGCCCGGTGGAATGCCCGTATGGACATCCCGCCCCACCAAGCCGTGCTCGACGAGGTCGGCCCCCGGCTCAAGCGGCTGCGCGCCAAGCGCAACCTCACCCTGGCCGCGCTCTCCGAGACCACCGGCATCTCCAAGAGCACCCTGTCCCGGCTGGAGTCCGGCCTGCGCCGCCCCAGCCTTGAGCTGCTGCTCCCGCTCGCCGCCGCCTACCGCGTACCACTGGACGACCTGGTCGGCGCGCCGGAGGTGGGCGACCCACGGGTACGGCTGGCCCCGCGCTCGATGCCCAACGGCGGCACCGTCGTACCGCTGTCCCGCGGTCCCGGCCCCCTGCAGGCGTACAAGATGATCGTTCCGGACCGGGGCAGCGAACCCGATCTGCGGACGCACGAGGGGTACGAGTGGCTGTACGTGCTGCACGGCCGGCTGCGGCTCGTCCTGGCCGACCACGACCTGACGCTGGAGGCGGGCGAGGCCGCCGAGTTCGACACCCGGCTGCCGCACTGGTTCAGCGGCGCCGACGGTCAACCTGCCGAGATCCTCAGCCTGTTCGGCAGGCAGGGCGAGCGCATGCACGTCCGCGCCAGGCCGCGCGAGTGACCCGCGGGCGGTGCGCCGGCGGCCGCGTACCCCGGACGGCGCTCCCGTGTGGCCGGACGGCGGGCCGCGGCGTGTAGTGGAAGCCGCGGCCCCGACGAGGCGGGTCGCCGTCCGCCAGCTCGTGGCGGCCGGAGCCGAGGATCCGAGGAGTCGCCGTGAGGCACCACGTCAGAGTCATCGCCGCCGCGGGCACGGTGCTCGCCGCCGCGGCGACCGCCTGTTCCGGCAGCAGCACCGGCTCGTCCGCCGCCGTTACGGCGCCCGCCGCGACCAGCAGGTCGGTCGCGCTGGAGGACGCCGCCAAGGCCGCTCCCGCGACGGTCACGACCAAGTCGGTACCGCTGGGCAAGGTCCTCGTCAACGACAAGAACCTCACGCTCTACCTCTTCCAGGCCGACAAGACCTCGAAGTCCACCTGCACGGGCGCCTGCGCCACGGCGTGGCCGCCGCTGGTCGTGACGGGCAAGCCGACCGCGTCCGGCGGGGTCCAGAGCAAGCTGCTCTCCACGGGCAAGCGCTCGGACGGCAGCGCACAGGTGACGTACAAGGGCCACCCGCTCTACCGGTTCGCCGGCGACACCAAGCCCGGCGACGTCAACGGCCAGGGCCTGAACAACTTCGGCGCCAAGTGGTACGTGCTGGGGACGGACGGCAAGCAGATCACCTCCACGTCGTCATCGTCGTCGAGTTCCGGGGGCGGCGGGTACTGAGCCGCGCCCCGCCCGCCGCCTCGGAGCCGCGCCGGCCCTCGGCGGAGCCGCTACCGGCGGACGCGGATCAGCGCGGTGCCCTGGTCCAGGTCGACCTTCGAGCGGGGCGGGGCGCCGTCGCCCTGGTCGTCGCGCAGCATGAGCGTGGTCTTCCGCTGGTCCAGTTCGTTCTGCTTGCCCGGCGAGAAGCTGGCGTGCAGCTGCTCGAAGCCGGTTGCCGAGATCTGGCCCTGCCGCCCGGCCCCGCGCCACGGCAGGACGCGGGCGCGGCCGAGCCGCAGCAGCACCTGGTCGACGAACGCCACCGCCGACAGCAGGATGACCAGTCCCGGCAGCGTCATGAAGACGATGAACTGCATCGGATCCCTCCCTTCGACCGCGGCGACGGGTGCCCCTGTCGCCCTCGGTCGCACGTAAGTCCCCTCTCGTAGTCTGATCCGGTCATCGATCGGACACAACGGGGGCCCGGGTACGGGCGGGGTGCGTACGGCGGTCGTGGGCGGCCGGCCGAAACGACCCCGCCCGGGGCGCCCCGGGCCGGCCCTCGCGGGTCGGCCGGGACACCCCGGGCGGGTCGTGGCACTGCTCGGACCAGGTCAGACCAGGTCGGGCCAGGTCAGACCAGGTCGAAGCGGTCCAGGTCCATGACCTTGACCCAGGCCGCGACGAAGTCGCGGACGAACTTCTCCTTCGCGTCGTCGCTCGCGTAGACCTCCGCGACGGCGCGCAGCTCGGAGTTGGAGCCGAAGACCAGGTCGGCGCGGGTGCCGGTCCACTTGACCTCGCCGGTGGCCGCGTCGCGGGCCTCGAAGGAGGCACCGTCCCCGGCCGTCGGCTGCCACGTGGTGCCCAGGTCGAGCAGGTTGACGAAGAAGTCGTTCGTCAGCACGCCCGGGGTCGCGGTGAGGACGCCGTGCTTCGACTGCTGGTGGTTGGCACCCAGCACGCGCAGGCCGCCGACCAGGACGGTCGCCTCGGGGGCGCTCAGGGTCAGCAGGTTCGCCCGGTCGAGCAGCAGGTACTCGGCCGGCAGGCGGGTGCCCTTGCCGACGTAGTTGCGGAAGCCGTCCGCGGCCGGCTCCAGCGCGGCGAAGGACTCGACGTCGGTCTGCTCCTGCGACGCGTCGGTGCGGCCCGGGGTGAAGGGCACCTCGACGGTGAAGCCCGCGTCCTTGGCGGCCTTCTCGACGGCGGCGCCGCCGGCCAGCACGATCAGGTCGGCGAGGGAGACCTGCTTGCCGCCGGTCTGGGCGGAGTTGAAGCCCTCCTGGATGCTCTCCAGGGCGCGCAGCACGGTGGGCAGCTCGTCGGGTCCGTTGACCTCCCAGCCCTTCTGCGGCTCAAGGCGGATGCGGGCGCCGTTGGCGCCGCCGCGCTTGTCGCTGCCGCGGAAGGTCGAGGCCGAGGCCCACGCGGTGGAGACCAGCTGGGACACCGACAGGCCGGAGGCGAGGATCCGCTCCTTGAGGCCGCTGATGTCGGCCGCGTCGACCAGCTCGTGCGTCACCGCGGGGACCGGGTCCTGCCACACCAGCGTCTCGGACGGGACCTCGGGGCCGAGGTAGCGCACGACGGGGCCCATGTCGCGGTGGGTCAGCTTGAACCACGCGCGGGCGAAGGCGTCCGCGAATTCCGCGGGGTTCTCCAGGAAGCGGCGCGAGATCTGCTCGTAGGACGGGTCGACGCGCAGCGCGAGGTCGGTCGTCAGCATCGTCGGCGCGTGGGTCTTCGCCGCGTCGTGCGCGTCGGGTACGGAGCCGGCTCCGGCGCCGTCCTTCGGCTTCCACTGGTGGGCGCCCGCCGGGCTCTTGGACAGCTCCCACTCGTAGCCGAACAGGATCTCGAAGAAGCTGTTGTCCCAGGTGGTCGGGGTGTTGGTCCAGGCGCCCTCGAGGCCGCTGGTGATGGTGTCGCCGCCCTTGCCCGTACCGTACGCGTTGCTCCAGCCGAGGCCCTGGGCCTCCAGCGGGGCGGCCTCGGGGTCGGCGCCGACGTTGTCGGCCGGGCCGGCGCCGTGGGTCTTGCCGAAGGTGTGGCCGCCCGCGATCAGGGCGACGGTCTCCTCGTCGTTCATCGCCATCCGGCGGAAGGTCTCACGGATGTCGCGGGCCGAGGCCAGCGGGTCCGGGTTGCCGTTGGGGCCTTCGGGGTTGACGTAGATCAGGCCCATCTGGACCGCGCCGAGCGGGCTTTCCAGCTCGCGGTCGCCGGTGTAGCGCTCGTCGCCGAGCCAGGTGGTCTCGGGACCCCAGTAGACGTCCTCCTCGGGCTCCCAGACGTCGGCGCGCCCGCCGCCGAAGCCGAAGGTCTCGAAGCCCATCGTCTCCAGAGCGACGTTGCCGGCGAGCACCAGCAGGTCGGCCCAGGACAGGCTCTGCCCGTACTTCTTCTTGACCGGCCACAGCAGGCGGCGGGCCTTGTCGAGGTTCGCGTTGTCGGGCCAGCTGTTGAGCGGTGCGAAGCGCTGCTGCCCGGCGCCGGCGCCGCCGCGGCCGTCGCTGATCCGGTACGTGCCCGCGCTGTGCCACGCCATGCGGATGATGAACGGGCCGTAGTGCCCGTAGTCGGCCGGCCACCAGTCCTGCGAGGTGGTCAGCACCTCGGCGATGTCCTGCTTCACGGCCGGCAGGTCGAGGCTCCTGAAGGCCTCGGCGTAGTCGAACTCCTCGCCGAGCGGGTTGGACACCGCGGGGTTCTTGGCAAGGATCTTGAGGTTGAGCCGCTCCGGCCACCACGCCCGGTTGCCCTCGCCCCGCGTCGGATGCGGGGCGCGCGTGTGCGCGACCGGGCAGCCCCCCGTGCTCTCCGCGCCCTCCGTCTTCGCGTCTACGACGATTGCGTCATGGTTCTCAGTCATGGAAATCCTTCCGGACCAGGCGGATCACGGGCTCGGGCACTGCGGGGCGGCGGAACGGCCGGGCGCAGGACGAGCGGAGCGGCACCCGCAGGTCGGCGCCGCGCGCGGGCCCGCCGGGGTCTGTCGCCCCGCCGGATCTCCGGTCGTACTGGTGTCGTCCTGTCCCTTGGCTACCGCCGGAACCGATCCTACAATGGACACAGTCCAAGTCAAGAAGCACCCCAATCACGTACCCTATCGAAAAACGGACGTCCGCTGATAAAGTTCGGGTATCCCGCGAACCGAACAGGTGACAGGTGAACCGATATGAGTGACCTGCTGGAACGACTGCGAGGGCGCGGCTGGCGGATGACCTCCCAGCGACGCGTCGTCGCGCAGGTCCTCGACGGCGACCACGTCCACCTCACGGCCGACGAGGTGCACGCGCGCGCCGCCCAGCAGCTGCCCGAGATCTCCCGGGCCACCGTCTACAACACGCTGGGCGAGCTGGTCTCGCTCGGCGAGGTCGTCGAGGTGTCCACCGACGGCCGCGCCCGGCGCTACGACCCGAACGCGCACCACCCGCACCAGCACCTGGTCTGCTCCTCCTGCGGCACCGTCCGCGACGTCCACCCCACCCGGGACCCGCTGTCCGACCTGCCCGCGGCGGAACGCTTCGGCTTCACGGTCTCCGCGGCCGAGGTCACCTACCGCGGGCTGTGCCCGTCCTGCGCACAGGCCCCGGCCGAGGCGTAGCCCCGAGGCCCGGCCCACGGTCCTTCCCGGGGCACGGCCCAACCGCCGGAAATCGGACTGGCGTGCGACGGGTGAATCCGACCGGTTCACGGGGTGCCCGCGGCCGGGGACCGGCACGCTGCACAGCAGGACACCGGGGGCGCGAGGGTGTGCGTCGGAGAGGGGCCGTGCTGTGACAGCCCGGGGAGCACCTGTGGCAGTGGGCGGGGACAGCGGCGACTCGGCGGGACCGCCTGCGTTACGCCGGCCGCGCCGCCCGGCCGGTGCGGAACCGCGGCGGGATGTGCCGCGGCACGTCGCGTGCGTGATGGACGGCAACGGCCGCTGGGCGCAACAGCGTTCGCTGCCGCGCACATCGGGCCACCGGGCGGCGGAGACGACGGTGATCGACGTGATCGAGGCGGCGCGCACCGCCGGGGTGAAGTGGCTGAGCCTGTACGCCTTCTCCACCGAGAACTGGCGGCGCCCGAGCGACGAGATCGACTTCCTCATGCACCTGGTGCGCCGGGTGGTGCGCAAGCACGCCCCGCTGCTGCACGCGCGCGGCATCCGCTGCCGCTTCCTCGGCGTGGCGGACCCGAGGATCCCCGCGCCGCTGGCCCGGGACTTCGCCGACCTGATGACGCTGACCGACGCGAACCGGGGCATGACGCTGACCGTGGCCTTCGACCACGGCGGACGGCAGGACATCGTCGAGGCGGCCAGGTCGCTGATCCGCAGCGGGACGGCCGCAGACGACGTGGACGAGCGGCACTTCGCCGCCCATCTCCCCTTCCCCGACACACCCGATGTGGACCTCGTCATCAGGACCTCGGGCGAGCAGCGCATCTCCAACTTCATGCTCTGGCAGGTGGCCTACGCCGAGTGGGTCTTCCCGCCGGTCCTCTGGCCGGACTTCCGCGGACCGCACTTCCTGGAGTGCCTGCACACCTACCAGCAACGCGATCGCCGCTTCGGCGGCGTGCCGCCGCACGCGAACGGAGACCGACACCCGTGACGGACACCGGCAGCAGCACCCGTACGCCCGAAGAACCGCCCGGGTCCCCCTTCGGACCCGACTCGCAGTTCCACCGGTTCTTCAACGATCCGCGCTGGGCGCTGGCCGTGGTCAGAGCCACGGTGCTGGAGGCCGCCCACCCGCAGATCGGCGCGGCCCTGATCGACAACTCGACCTTCGTCACGCACCCGTGGCGCCGGCTGCGCAACACCCTGGTGAGCCTCCAGCGCATGTTCGGCACCGACGACGACGTCCGGCGGCGGGAGGCGGCCCGGCTCAACCGCATGCACGCGCGGCTGAGCGGCACCGATGAGCGGAGCCGGCCCTACGACGCGATGGACCCCGAGGTCCGCGCGTGGGTGGTCGCGACGCTCTTCGAGAGCTCCGTCACGATGTGCCGGCTCAGCGGTCAGCCGCTCGAACCGGCGGCCATGGAGCAGCTGTACGCCGAGTTCCGGGCGTTCCTGGTCGTGTTGGGCGACCAGGCCGGTCATCTGCCGCCGACGGTGCAGGAGTTCTGGCCGTACTACGACCGTGTGGTGGCGCAGGAGCTGGAGAACACCGAGGCGCTGCGCATCATCCTCTACCGGCTCTTCGACCATCTGCCCGCGCCGCCCCTGCTCGGCGGCCTGCCGACGGTGTGGGCGGCGGGGCGGGCCCTCGCAGGGCCGGCCATCGGCGCGATCACCGTGGCCTCGCTGCCCGAGCCCTTCCGGCGGCGGGCGGGGCTGCCCGAGATCCCCGGTGCGCAGACGCTGATGCAGAGCGCGTACATGGCCGCGGGCCTGGCCCGCTTCCTGCCCGAGGGCTGGCTGCAGACCGACTACCTCACCAACCTGATGTCGCTGTCCGAGGACAGCGACGACCCCCGGTACGCGACCGTCACCGCGCTGCGCGCCCGTATGAAGCGGGCCGGTGCCTTCGTACGGCTGGTCGCGCCCCTCGCCGCGCAGCGCGGCCCCGCCGGGGCGGCCGAACCGCGGCGCAGCGCCGACCAGTTCTTCGCCGAGGTGCTGGACCAGACCGGGGACGGCTTCCTGGACTGGCCCGATCTCGCAGCCATGGCAAGGGAGTCGGCCTCCCGGCTCGATCTGGACGAGCCGGCCGAGACCAGGCTCTACACCGCCTACGCCGACTGGTGGCGGGAACTCCAGACGGCCCTCGACGCCGACGGGGACGGCCGGGTCAGCAGGGAGGAATACGCCGCCGCCGTGCCCTCGCTCGCGGGTCCCGCGCTGATCAGGGTCGCGGAAGTGCTCTTCGACGTCACCGACGCGGACGGCGACCAGTTCATCGACGCGGGCGAATACCGGGCGCTCTTCCGGACCGGCTTCGGGCGCACGGTCGCGGGCGCCGAGGCGCGCTGCTCCCGCAGCGCGTTCGTGAAGGACTTCCTGTCCTTCATGGCGGGCCGCCGCTATTCGACGGCGTACGACCCGCTGCTCACCGACGCGTAGGCCGAGCGGGCTTCGGCAGGGCGCAAGCCCGTGGGCTCCGGTAGGCCGCGGGCCGGCGGGCTCGGTAGGACGTGAAACGACCTGCGGGCTACGGCAGGGCGCAGGCCGACAGACGCCGACAGACGCCGGCAGGGCGTGAGCGGGCCGCGGTATCGGGTCGGGCAGCAGACTCGGGCCGGGCGTGGCGCCGCCCGGCTCGTCTCAACTCGTCTTCGGTGCCTCCGGGTCGGGAATCGTGGTGGGCAGCCGGTCGTCCGCCGGCGGAAGGCACCGAGACGGGAGACCTGGCATGCCCCGACGCAGACTGAGCCGTCGTGAATGGCTGACCCTGGTGGGAATCACGGTGGGCAGCGTCGTTTCCGCCGTCGCGGGAACGGCCACCAGCGCTGCGCTGCGGATGCTGCGGCCGTGAGCCGGCGGACGCGCGCCGCCGCATGTGCCCTGGACGCGCGGCGGTCACGGTTGTGGGACGGGTCGTCCCGTATCGCGCCCCCGCGCCGCGCCGATGCGCAAGGATGCTGCGAATGACCAGCCACAGGAGCGGCCCGCGGCACGGGGGCCAGCGGCAGGGCAGCCAGCGGCGCATCCCGCGGCCGCACGGCGTGGCGCCCGCCGCGCTGCGGGAGCTGAAGGACTGCGTCTACCGCCTCTACGCCGAGGCGGGGACCCCGCCGGTGGCGCACATCGCGAGCGAGATCGAGAAGGACGACTCCTTCCGCGGCAGCCCCTCCAAGGACACCGTCCACCGGATCATCGGCTCTCCCGACCTGCTGGCGGGGCAGGAGGACGTCGTCGCCGTCGCCGTGCTGCTGGCCCGCGAGGCCGGCCTGGACACCCGCGAGGTGGGCGAGCGGGTCAGGCGCCTGTGGGTCGACGCGCAGCTCGCCGAGCATCTGGGCACCCCGGTGCGGGACCTGGACCCGCTCGCCCTCGAGGTGCACCAGGCCATCAGCGTGCCGGGGCAGGAGACGCTGCCGGAGCTGCCGCTGTACGTCGAACGGGACCACGACGCCGCGCTGAGCGAGGTGGTGAGCCGGGCGGCGGCCGGCGAGAGCGTGCTCGCGACCCTGGTCGGCGAGTCCTCGACGGGGAAGACCAGGTCCTGCTGGGAGGCGCTGCGCGGGCTCCCCGAGGGCTGGCGGGTCTGGCACCCGTTCGACCCGACCCGGCCCGAGGCTGCGCTCGTCCACCTCGCCGAGGTCGGCCCGCGCACCGTGATCTGGCTCAACGAGGCCCAGCACTACCTGCTCGCCCCCGACCCGAGGGTCGCGGAGCGCGTCACCTCCGCCCTGCGCACCGCCCTCACCGAACCGCGCCGCGGCCCGGTGCTGGTCCTGGCCACCGTCTGGCCGCGCTATTGGGACCCGCTGACGACCCCGCCGGCCCCGGGCGCCGAGGACCGGTACGAGCAGCAGCGCACCCTGCTCACCGACCTGGGCCGGCGCATACCGGTGCCCAAGGCCTTTACCGAGCGTGACCTGCACCAGGCCGAGCGGAAGGCCGCCGCCGACCCGCGGCTGGCCAGCGCGCTGAAAGGGGCGAGCGACGGCGAGATCACGCAGTTCCTGGCCGGGGTGCCCGAACTGCTGAGCCGCTACGCGTGCGCGCCGCACCAGGCGAAGGCGCTGATCCACGCCGCCATGGACTTCCGGCGGCTCGGCCACGGACCTGCGCTGCCCCGCACGCTGCTGGCGCAGGCCGCCGAGGGCTATCTGGCCGACCACGAGCTCGTCTGCCTCGACAGCGACTGGCTGGACCGGGCGCTGGCCTTCTGCGGCACGCCCTGCAACGGCGTCCCGGGGCCGCTGACGCCCATCCCGGGCAGGAGCAACGGCACGGGCGGTACGGCCTACCGGCTCGCCGACTACCTCGAACAGCAGGGCCGGGTCGACCGCCGGCTGCTGTGCCCGCCGGTCTCCTTCTGGGAGGCAGCGGCCCGGCACTGCGGCGGCAGCGACGAGTGCGCCGCACTGGCGCGGGCGGCCGGGTCCCGGGGACGGCTGCGGGCCGCCGCGGCCCTCTACCGGAAGGCCTTCGAGGCCGGGAACACCGACGTACGGGCGCCCTTGGCGGAGCTGCTGGAAGGTACCGGACGGCTCGCCGAGGCCAAGGAGCTGTACGAGGCGGAGATGAAGGCCGACGGCTGGGCGCGGTGGGAGCTGATCCGGCTGCGCGAGATGGCCGGGGAGCCGGCCGGGGCGGAGTGGTTGGCCCATCTGGCCGCGGAACAGGGCCTGACCAGCGCGCTGTCCCGGCTGGCCCAGCTGCGGGTGAAGGCGGGCGACACCCTTGGCGCGGAGACCGTGATCCGCAATTCCGCGGCCCGGGGGCAGGTCGGGACCTTCGCCGAGCTGGCCAGGTCGCGGGAGGGCGTGGGGGACCGCGCGGCGGCGGAGCTGGTCGTCTTCTCGGCGCTGGACGCCTCGGGGAGCACCTACGCGCTGTCCGAAGTGGCCCGCATCCGGGAGAGGTCAGGCGACGGCGGGGCGGCCGAGCAGCTGGTGCGGGCGGCGGCGCTGCGCGGCAGGACCCGCCCGGCGATCCTGCTGGCCTGGATGCGGCAGCGGACGGGCACGGACCCGAGCGCGGCGGGCCTGCTGGAGGCGGCCGCCCGCGCGGGCAGCGTGTTCGCGCTGACGGAGCTGGCCCGGCTGCGGAAGAAGGCGGGCGACAGCGCGGCGGCGGAGCGGCTGCTGCACGAGGCCGCGGCCAAGAGCAGCCTGTTCGCGCTGACGGAGCTGGCCCGGCTGCGGGAGAAGGCCGGCGACGCGGACGGAGCGCTGCGGTACTACCGTACGGCGGCCGCCAAGGGCAGCACGGAGGCGCTGGCCCACCTGGCGCTGCTGCGGGAGGGCGCGGGGGCGAGCGAGGAGGCGGAGCGCATGGCCTGCGCCGCCGCCGACGCGGGCAGCACCTTCGCGCTGCTGGAGCTGGTGTGGCTGCGGGAGAAGTCGGAGGACCGCCGCGGCGCGGAACGCCTCGCGGACACCGCTGTGGGCGCCGGCAACACCGGGGCGCTCACCCTGCTCGCCCGGCTGCGGGAGGACGCGGGCGACAGCGCCGGCGCGGAGAGGCTGGTGCTGCGGGCGGCGCGGACGGGTTACCTGCTCGCGCTCGACGACTTCGTGCTGCGGCGGGAGAAGGCCGGCGACGCCGAGGGGGCCGAGCGGATGGCCCTGGCCGGCGGGGACCAGTCGGTGGTCCGGCTGGCCCGGCTGCGCGAGGCGGCAGGGGACCCGGCCGACGCCGAGCGGCTGTACCGGTGCGCCGCCAGCCTGGGCAGCACCGAGGCGCTGCTCAACCTGGCCCGGCTGAGCGAGGAGGCCGGAAGGCCCGAGGCGGCCGAGGAGTTCGCCCGCAGCGCGGCGCAGGCCGGCCAGGCGGAGGCGTTCTCCGAGCTGGCGCACGCCCGCGCCCGCCGCGGGCTGTTCCAGGACGCCGACCGCCTCCACCTGGCCGCCGCCGACGCGGGCCACGGCAAGGCGCTGGCCCACCTGGCGGAGCTGCGTACGTCGTGGGACCCCGTGTGGGCGGACCTGCCGCGCTACGGCCTGCTCGACAACGGGGAGATGGCGCGGCCCTGGTGACGCCGGAGAGGCGGGCGCGAGCGGCCGGTGCTTCGGGCCGCGCCCGGTTCAGTGCCAGTCGCTGATCCGCGTGTCGTGCGGGTCGGGGGCGCCCTCGCCGGTTTCGAGGAGCTGCTTGAGGCTCAGCAGGAAGGCGGCCCACTTGGTGCTGCAGTGGTGCATGAACTCGACCGGCTCACGCCAGCCTTCGTGCGTGAACAGCACGATCGTCCAGTCGCCGTCCTGCCGCAGCTCCCAGCGCACATGGGTGCCGACCCACTCCTCCGGCCCTGCCACCACTTCCCAGCGGACGAGCCGGGGCGCCGGGCCGGTCAGCTCAGGCTGTGCCAATTCCACGGCGCCGACGGGGTCCGTCCGTCGGGCTCGCGGCCGTAGGCGTAACGCGCCCCGTGCTGCGGCCTCATGGACAGGTAGGACCAGAAGTCCCCGCTGTCGGCTGCCCGTTCGGCCATGGCGTCCGCCTGCCGCTGCGTACCGAACTCGGCCACAAGTGCGGCGAGTCGGGCGTAAGTGCCGGGGGCCGTGAGGTCGGCCTCCTGGGCGATACGGGCGGTCAGCGACGCCATCTGCTCCTCGGCTCCCAGCTCGCGCAGCCGCCCGAGGATGTCGGCGAGCCGAGAGTCGATCCCGCGCTGATGGCCCAGATCCATCGCGGCGACGACTCCCCGGGACAGGAAGCGGGCCGTGGCGCCCGGCTGCCCCACCTCGCGGAAGGCCGCCAGCACGTCCCCGACCTCCCACGGGTCGGAGACGGCCACGGCGGCGGCCACCCGCTCGGAATACAGGGCCAGTTGGGCGGTACACCCCTGGGCGTGCAGTTCGAGGAGCAGCGCCCTCGCGGCATCCCACGCCGTCGCGTCCGCCTCCCGTACGGCCCGGTCGGCGACCTCGCGCACGTCCTCGGCGCCCGCCAGATGGCGCAGTTCGGCGAGCAGCCGCGCCGCGCCCTCGGCCCGGACGAGCGAGGTGGCGGCGGCCGGACCGCGGCCGAGCAGCGTGGCGATCTGCTCCTGCGCTCCGGCCTTCCGCAGGACCTCCACGAATTCGGCCACCCCCATGGCGTCGGTCACGGCGACCGAGGCCGCGGGACCACGGGCCAGGAAGGCGCTCACGTCCGCGTCCCCGCCCGCTTCGTCCAGCGCCCGGGCCAGGACGGCGGCCACTCCCGGGTCCTCCAGGACCGTGTGCGCGGCGGCCACCACGGCCACCTCCCGCGCCAGCTCCGTCGCACCGCGCCCGGTGAGCGTACGCAGGCAGGCCGCCGCCCGTTCGGCGTCAGGGAACGCGGCCGGGTCGGCGGCGCTCCGCCTGACGCAGGCGGCCAGCAACGGCTCCGCGCCGGTCCGCTGCGCCACTTCGAGCAGCCAGTCGAGGGTTTCGGTGTCCCCGAGGTCGATCCTCGCGGTGGGCGGCAGGACCGGCAGGCGTTCCGCCAAGGAGTCGGCCAACCGCAACTCCCACGCCATCATGTGGAGGCGGGCCAGCCATGCGGGACCGGCGCCGGCGGCGTACGTCCGCATCCGGTCCAGCAGCGCGGCGGCCTGCTCCGCTGCGCCCACGGCGTGCAGCGCCCGGAGGAGCCACAACGCGTCGTCCGGGTCCTCCAGATCGACGCCGGAGACGAAGTCCCTTTCCGCCACAACCGACAGCGGCTCACCCGGAGCGGCTTCCCCGAGCGTCGTCAGGAGGACGCCGGCGGCGTACGTCCGGTCGAGCGGGAGCCTGGCCAGCAACCCCGGAAGGGTTCGGGCCACCGCTTCGCCGGCGCCCGCATTGAGCAGCATGCCGAAAGCCCAGTAGCTGCCGGCGTCCTCCGCGTGGTGCGCCGCGACGCGGTCGGCGAGGATGCCGACCTGTTCCCGCGCGGACACCTCGCCCAGCCGGGCGAGCAATTGGGCGGCGCCGTGCACATCGGCGACAGGGACCAGGGACGCAGGACTCCGGGCCAGGAGCACCGACACCGCCTGCTCCGCACCGGCCTCGGAGGCGAGGAGCAGCAGGTCCGCCACCGCTTTGGCGCCGTCGAGGCGCACCTCGGCCGCCGCCCGCAGCAGCAGCGGGCCGACCGGAAGGCCGAGATCGCGGTCCTGCATGCGACGGGCGAGGAACCACACCTCGTCGGCCGACTCCAGGCAGGCGTTCTCGACCAGCCACGCCGCCGCGTCCGCCGCCGTCTCCGGGCTGACCTGGCACACCAGGCTCAGCAGGGACGACGCGCCGCCGGCGGACCCCTCCCGTACGGCGCTCCTGAGCAGCTCGGCCGCCCACCGCAGGTGGCCGCGGCTGCGGGCCTCCCCGGCGAGCCGTTCCTTCTCCCCGCGGTCGGCCAGCGCGAGCGCCGCAGCCCAGAACGACTCCGGCGGCAGGACGTACTTGCGCTCCACACGGCCGGTCTGGTCCACATAGCCGGCCAGTACGCACCGGGCCGGCTCCCGCAGCGCCGCACCCGGCACCGGCTCCCGCCGCCGGATGCGGCTGAGCGGGCCGAGGACTCCCCGGCACGGCGCCGAGGTGTAGGCCAGCGCCTCGCCTGCCCAGCCCTCCGGCGCCTCGGCCCACTGGAGGTCCGTGAGATAGCCCGACGCCGCACCGGCCAGGAATTCGGCGGACAGTTCCGCGCCCATCCCGAGCCGGCAGGCGTCCATGGCCGCGTGGATCATCGCCCGTGCGGTGGGCGGAGCCGTACGGTAGCGCGACAGCTGCGCCGGCGCACCGGCCAGATACTGCGCCAACTCCCCGCCGGCGACGTCCTGGACGGCGCGGGCCAGCCGCGGGTCCCGGGTGCCCGCCTCCCGGAAGGCGGCAAGTGCCTCGCCCGTGAAGGTGTCGGGCACATCGATCTCGCACCCGGTGAGCAGCGCCCGGGCGTGGTGGTGCGGGTCCGCCTTCCCGTCCCTCGGCTGCGCGGTCAGCTCGCCCCAATACCGGGGCCACATCGTCCCGATGAGCAGGACCGGCGCCGCCTCGGCCGACCGGAGCAACTCCCGCAGCCGGGCCGCCACCGCTTCGCCGGCGCCCCGCGGGCCCAGATACCGCTGACCCTCGTCCAGCCAGATGACCGTGTGGCCGCGGACCTTGGCAATGCCGTCCAGCAGCGCCCGCGGTTCGCTGGGGCTGATCGGATACCACAGCCGCCAGCGGTCGCCCAGGGCGCTGACCGCCTCCCAACAGGCGCGGGTCTTGCCCGTGGAGGATCCGCCGACCAGCATCACCAGCGCGCTGCCGCCCGCCGTCACCCGCTCGACGACGGCTGCGAGCCGGGCGTCGTGCGGGCGCGGCACGTACACCGGCAGGGCGCTCAGCCCCGGTGTGGGCACCGCCGGTTCGATGGCGCGCTGCACTTCCAGCAGCAGCGGGTCCGCCACGTACTCGCTCACCGGCCGCCCCGGCCGGTCGTCGGCGAGCGCATCCCGCGCCTGGGCCGCCCGTACCGACGCGCCGACCTGCCCCGCCCGCGTGTCGGCCTCGCGGCGGTACGCCTGCCGCCAGACCTCCGTGTCGAGCAGCGGTCGCGGCACGGTGTCCGCGCGGCCCTGCCGCCTCGCCTCCGCGCGGACGAATTCCACGAGCGCGACGACCTTGTCCGCGTCCTTCGGGAAGGCGGCCCCCTTGAGCCACGCCCCCACGGTGGTCGCCGACACTCCCGCCCTGCGGGCGAGGGCGCGGTCGGAGGGCTGGCCCCCCAACTGCTGCTCCCGCATATGCGTGAAGTCGCGCATCAGCGCGAAGTAGCCGGCCGCGTCCACACTCCCCCTGCCCTCTCCCTGACGGTGTCCACCGGCGCGCGGGACCCGGACAGCCGGGGTGGACACCGGACGTGTGCGCAGGTCCCGGACCCGCGCCGGCCGGTTCGCCCGCCATGCTTCCCGGACACCCCGGCCGGACGGCCAGGGTCCCGGCCATGACCCCTGTGCAGATCCTCTCGCTGCTCCTGGCCCTGTCCTGCGCCGCGAACATCGCCGTCATCGCCGGCTTCGCCGGCCGCGCGGCGGGACTCGGACTGTCCGCCTCGCTCATGGCCGCCGGCACCGCCGGCGCCTCGTCCCTGGGCCTCTACTTCGCCGCGCTGGCAGCCTACCGATGAACCCCGCGGCCGGGCGCGGGACCGCGGACCGGCACCGCGCCCCGGCCGTACGTCCTGCGGGCGCCCGCGGGCGGGTCCGGAAAGCGGAAGCCTGATTCCCCCATCCGGCGCCAACTGGCTCTCAAGTCACTTGCCGCACACTGTCGTCGCTCGCAGAAAGGATCATCGCGCAGCGGTTCGCCTCCCGCCCCTCCGGCCTTCGCGCGCCCCACGCGCGGGAGCAGGTCGTACGCGGTCGCGGCGTCCGGTTCGCGGACGTCCTTTCGGCCAACCGGCCGTGCGGCACACCACCGGCGTGCCGCACTCCGTCCTTCCTAGGGGGAATCTCGTGATCAAGCGCAGGTCATTACTGTTGGGCGGTGCGGTCGCGGCGACGAGTGCCGCCAGCGCCACCGGCGCCGGCGTGCTGCTGCTCTCCGCGCCGGCGAGCAGTGCCACGGCGACGGCCGGGATCGACCCGGCGGACATCGCCAAGTACGCGCTGAAGATGCCGGTACCGCCCACCCTGCGTCCCCACGCGGCGTCCGCCACGACGGACTACTACCGCATGACCATGAAGGAAGCCTACAAAGAGGTCATTCCCGGCTTCCAGACCAAGGTCAACACCTTCAACGGGAGCTTCCCCGGCCCGGTGATCAACGCCTGGAGCGGACGCCAGGCGGTCGTGACCCAGACCAACAACCTCACCGTCCCCACCTCGGTCCACCTGCACGGCGCGCACGTGCCGTCGTCGAGCGACGGCGGCCCGATGGACCTGATAGCCACCGGCGGCGGCACCAAGACGTACACGTACCCGAACCAGCAGGCGCACGCCAACCTCTGGTTCCACGACCATGCCCACCACCAGGAGTCCGAGACCGTGTACCGCGGTCTGACGGGCACCTACCTGATCAGGGACAACGCCGAGACGCGGCTCGGCCTCCCGTCGGGGAACCACGACATACCCATCTCGATCCGCGACGCGCGCTTCGACGACGCCGGCCAACTCCTGTTCGAGATGGACGACTTCTTCAACCGCACGGTGATCCTCGCCAACGGGAAGGCGTGGCCGTACTTCGAAGTGGCGGCGCGCAAATACCGCTTCCGGTTCTACAACACCGCCAACCTGCGGTCCTTCCAGCTCGCCCTCGCGGACAGCTCGACGTTCTCGCTGATCGGTACGGACGGCGGGCTGCTGGCCGCCCCGTTCGTCACCCAGTCGGTGTCCATCTCCCCCGGCGAGCGCGCGGACGTCGTGATCGACTTCTCGCGCTACCCGGTCGGCACCGAGCTGGAACTGAAGAACATCATCGCGCAGGCCCCCGGAACCCCGGTCGACGTGACGCAGGTGCTGCAGTTCCGCGTCACCCGCACCGAGCGGGACACCAGCGTGGTCCCCGCGAAGCTGCGCACCCTCCCGGCGCTGCCGACCCCCACCGTCCAGCGCTCCTTCAGCCTCCTCATGGACGAGTCGCAGGCGGAGCCCGCCTACGCGTACATCAACGGCAAGGAGTACGACCCGCAGCGCATCGACACCACGGTCACGTACGGCACCACGGAGGTCTGGACGGTCACCAACTCCAACCAGCGCGTGCCGCACAACTTCCATGTGCACCTGGTGCAGTTCCGGGTGCTGGAGCGCAACGGCGTGGCGGTGACCTCGGGGCCGGAGAGCGGGCTCAAGGACACGGTTCCGCTGGGTCCCGGCGAGACGGTGAAGCTGCAGGCGACCTTCGGCGGCTACCGGGGGGTCTACCTCTACCACTGCCACCTGTTCGACCACGCGTCGATGGGCATGATGGCGCAGATGCAGGTCGTCTGAGTCCGCACCGGCCCCACCGCCCCGCCGCGGGCGGACGGTGGGGCCGCTCGGCGCCGTAGCCGGCGCGGCCCGCCCGTCCGGCGCGTGCACCCGTCAGGCCCGTGCGTCTGCCCGGCCCGCGCGGCCCGCGCGCCCGGTGCGGAGGCAACCCCGGCACCGGGACGTCCGGATCCGGCCGAGCAGGCGTACCGACACGCCAATTTATGGCAGGACCCTGCCAAGTGATCCCCGCTGACCCCATGCTGCATCCGGCGCACATCCCGCGCCGCGATACGGGGGCCACCGCACCCGGGAGTGGAGGCAGCCGCATGAAGGGGAAAAGCCGCGCGAGAGTCCTGCTGACGGCAACCGTCGTCGCCGCCGCGACGGTCTGCGCGGGCACCGCGGACTCCGTGGCGGACTCGCCCGCCGTGGGCTCGGGCACCGGCGTCTACGTCGGAACGGTGCCGCTGACGACGCTGAAGACGGCCGGCACCTATCTGCTCAAGGACCCGACGCGCGGCAACACCGCGACGAAGGACGGCAGCGCGGGGCCGATCATGTCCGACCTCGACAACGTCTGGGGCAACGGGCTGGCCACGAACCGGCAATCGGCGGCGGTGGACGCGCAGTTCACGGCGGCCTCGGTGTGGGACTACTTCAAGTCCACCTTCAACCGGATCGGCGTCAGGAACGACGGCCAGGGCATCCGCAGCGTCGTCCACTACAGCAACAACTACTCCAACGTCTTCTGGGACGACACGTGCGTCTGCGTGAGCTACGGCGACGGGTCCGGGAACGGGCACCCGATCACCGAACTCGACGTCGGCGCACGCGAGATCACCCACGGCGTGACCTCGGCCACCGCCGGCCTGTCCTACACCGGCGAGGCGGGCGCGCTCAACGAGGCGACCTCGGACATCTTCGGGACGATGGTGGAGTTCTACGCGAACATCCCGGCCGACGTGCCCGACTACTTCCTCGGCGAGAAGATCAACTGGAACGGTGACGGCACCCCGCTGCGCTCCATGGACCGCCCCTCCCGCGACGGCGCCTCACCCGACTACTACTCCAAGGCCATTCCCGGCATGGACCCGAGCCTCGCCTCGGGCGTGGCCGACCACTTCTTCTTCCTCCTGGCCGAGGGCAGCGGCCCCCGCACGATCAACGGCATCGCCTACGACAGCCCCACCGCGAACGGCAGCACCCTGACCGGCATCGGCCGCGGCGCCGCAGCGGCCATCTGGTACCGCGCCCTGGCCATCTACCTGACCTCCACCGACACCTACCACGGGGCCCGTCTGGCCACCCTGAACGCCGCCGCCGACCTCTACGGCACCCTGAGCCCCGAGTACGCGGCCACCGCCGCGGCCTGGACGGCGGTCAGCGTCCCCTGACACGTAACCCCGTCGCCGGTACGGATGCATGGTGCTTCAATTGCCCCTGCCGTCGCTCGACGGCACGCTTCCGCCCCGGTCGGGGCGGCGGGCGGGGGGATGTTGAGGTG
>NZ_JAJSYW010000135.1:0-18979 GCF_036815005.1 Streptomyces sp. IBSBF 2435
GCGACGGGGGTGGGCGGGTGGCGCCGGATCCGTACCCCCTGATGCGTCCGCCGCGGCTCCCGCCGCTCTAGGCTGGGCGGATGCAGTCGTACACCATCGGACAGGCCGCCCGCCTGCTCGGCGTCAGCCCGGACACCGCCCGCCGCTGGGCCGACGCCGGCCGGGTCGCCACCCACCGCGACGACGCGGGCCGCCGCCTGATCGACGGGCGCGACCTGGCCGCCTTCTCCGTCGAGATCGCCCATGCGGGCGACACGGGCGACGCCGACACCTCGCGCACCTCGGTGCGCAACGCCTTCCCGGGCATCGTGACCGCCGTCACGCTCGGCGACGTCGCCGCCCAGGTCGAGATCCAGGCCGGCCCGCACCGGCTGGTGTCCCTGGTCACCCGGGAGGCCGTCGAGGAGCTCGGCCTCGAAGTCGGCGCCGAGGCCGTCGCCCGGGTGAAGTCCACGAGCGTCCACATCGACCGCGCCTGACCTGCGGGCCACGGCTCGCCTGGTCCGTACCGGCGTGGTGGAAGCGGTGCGGCTGCGGCGGCTATTTGAGCAGCCGGGACATCCGGCGGTCGGCCAGCGGCCTGCCGCCGGTCTGGCAGGTCGGGCAGTACTGCAGCGACGAGTCGCGGTACGACACCTCGCGTACGGTGTCCCCGCAGACCGGACACGGCTGGCCGGTGCGGCCGTGCACCCGCAGCCCGCTCTTCTTCTCCGCCTTGAGATCGCGCAGCGGCAGCCCCCGCGACCGCTGGACGGCGTCGGCCAGCGTCGTACCGATGACCTCGTACAGCCGTGCCGTCTCCTCCGGCGTCAGGGTCGCGGCCAGCTTGAAGGGCGACATCTTCGCGGCGTGCAGGATCTCGTCGGAGTAGGCGTTGCCGATGCCCGCGATGACGCTCTGGTCGCGCAGCACCCCTTTGATCTGCCGCCGCTCACCGTCCAGCAGCGCCGCGAAGACCTCCGGCGTGAAGCCCGCGTCCAGTGGGTCGGGTCCGAGCCGGGCGATCCCGGGGACGTCCTGCGGGTCGCGTACGACGTAGACGGCCAGATGCTTCTGGGTCCCGGCCTCCGTCACGTCGAAGCCTGCCCCGCCCGCCAGCCGTACCCGCAGTGCCAGCGGCCCCTTCCCGCCCTTGGGCGGCCCCTCCGGCAGCTCGTCCTGCCACCGCACCCAGCCGGCCCTGGCCAGATGCATCACCAGCCACACGTCCCCCGCCCGCATCGCCAGGAACTTCCCGTACCGCCGCACGTCGTCGAAGGCCAGCCCCTCCAGGGCGGTGACGGGCGGGTCGTACGTCTTGAGCGCGTGGACAGCCCGCGCGTACACCCGCTCCACGGTCCCGCCGACCACCCGGTCGGCGAGAAACCGCTCCAACGACTCGACCTCGGGCAGCTCCGGCATCCCCCCAGTCTGCCCCCTTTCCCCCGTTTGCGTCGTCCCGCCCACTCCGGCGCCCCGGCTAGCCTCGGAGGCATGATTACCTGTGTGGTCGAGTATGTGATCGACCCGACCCGGATCGAGGCGTTCGAACGCTTCGGCCGCCGCTGGATGGAACTGGTCGACCAGCACGGCGGCACCCACCACGGCTACTTCCTGCCCTCGGAGGGCGCCAGCGACAAGGCCCTCGCCCTCTTCACCTTCCCGAGCCTGGCGGCGTACGAGCAGTACCGCACCCGCTTCGGCCACGACCCCGACTTCATCGCGGCCGACCGCATCCGCGACGAGAGCGGCTGCGTCCTCCGCTACGACCGCACCTTCATGCGCCCCATGCTCCCGGGCACGCCGTAGCCCGGCGGGGCCTACCGGGGTAGCGTCACGCCCCGGTGCACCTCGTCGGCCGCCTCGACCAGCCGGTCGAAGGAGCTGCGGGATCGGGCCGGAGCCGGGCACGGGGCACGGGTCCGCGTCGCCGACGCCACCGAGGCGCGACCACGCGGCGAAGGCCGTCGACCGGGCCTTGGCGGCGGGGGTCGACGGCCTTCGCCGTGAACATCTCGGGGGAGTGCGCCCGTTGCAGCAGCGGGCTGCGGCCTAGATGTCGAAGTACAGCTCGAACTCGTGCGGGTGCGGGCGGAGTTGGATCGGGGCGATTTCGTTGGTGCGCTTGAAATCGATCCAGGTGTCGATCAGGTCGGCGGTGAAGACGCCGCCGGCCTGGAGGTATTCGTTGTCGTCCTCCAGGGCGGTGAGGACGGCCGGGAGGGAGGTCGGGACCTGGGGGACGCTCGCGTGCTCCTCGGGGGCCAGCTCGTAGAGGTCCTTGTCGATCGGCTCGGCCGGCTCGATCTTGTTCTTGACGCCGTCCAGGCCCGCCAGGAGGAGCGCGGAGAAGGCCAGGTAGGGGTTCGAGGACGGGTCGGGGGCGCGGAATTCGACGCGCTTGGCCTTCGGGTTGGAACCCGTGATCGGGATGCGCATCGCGGCCGAGCGGTTGCGCTGCGAGTAGACGAGGTTGACCGGGGCCTCGAAGCCGGGGACCAGGCGGTGGTAGGAGTTCACCGTCGGGTTGGTGAAGGCCAGCAGGGAGGGGGCGTGCCTGAGGATGCCGCCGATGTAGTAGCGGGCGGTGTCGGACAGGCCCGCGTAACCCTGCTCGTCGTAGAAGAGCGGGGTGCCGCCCTGCCAGAGTGACTGGTGGACGTGCATGCCGGAGCCGTTGTCGCCGAAGATCGGCTTGGGCATGAAGGTCGCGGTCTTGCCGTTGCGCCAGGCGACGTTCTTCACGATGTACTTGAAGAGCATCAGGTCGTCGGCGGCGGCCAGCAGCGTGTTGAACTTGTAGTTGATCTCGGCCTGGCCCGCGGTGCCGACCTCGTGGTGCTGGCGCTCGACCTGGAGGCCGGCCGCTTCGAGTTCGAGGCTGATCTCGGCGCGCAGGTCGGCGAAGTGGTCGACCGGCGGGGCCGGGAAGTAACCGCCCTTGTAGCGGACCTTGTAGCCGCGGTTGTTCTCCAGGGACCCGGTGTTCCAGGCGCCGGCCTCGGAGTCGATGTGGTAGAACGACTCGTTCGCGGAGGTCTGGAAGCGCACGTTGTCGAAGACGTAGAACTCCGCCTCGGGACCGAAGTACGCGGTGTCCGCGATGCCGGTGGACTTGAGGTACGCCTCGGCCTTCTTCGCCACGTTCCGCGGGTCACGGCTGTACTGCTCGCCGGTGATCGGGTCGTGGATGAAGAAGTTGATGTTGAGGGTCTTGTCCTTGCGGAACGGGTCGACGCGGGCCGTGGAGAGGTCGGCGCGCAGCGCCATGTCCGACTCGTGGATGGCCTGGAAGCCGCGGATGGACGAGCCGTCGAAGGCGAGTTCCTCGGTCGGGTCGAACGACGAGACCGGGACCGTGAAGTGCTGCATCACACCGGGCAGGTCACAGAAGCGGACGTCGACGAACTTGACGCCCTCGTCCGAGATGAACTTGTTGACGTCGTCGGCGTTCTGGAACATCCAACTCCTCCTAGGCCCGGCCCCGCGGGCCGGGTTGGCGATCGAGGTGCGGCCGGTGCGGTGGCGCACACTGCCCTGACCATAGGGATCAGGGATTTCTCCAGCATGACCCAATTGTTTCTTGGACGTTAACCGCGACGCCGCCGGAGTGGTCCCCACCTGGTGGGGCTGGGCCGTACGGGGGTTACCGTGGACAGGTGGACAACAGGGAAGTAATCGGATCGTGGCTGTCGGGGCCCCGCGCGGCCGCCGAGAAGATGGGCGCGGACTTCGGGTACCGCGGCGAGCGGCTCGGACTGCCCGAGAACGGTCCCGGATCCGTCGCACCGGTCGGCAGGCGGCTCGCCGCACTGTTCATCGACTGGGCTCTGAGCGTGTTGATCGCATACGGTCTGATCGCGCACCGTGATCTCCAACTGGCGAACAACTGGGCGCTGGTCGTGTTCGCCGTGGTGAGCGTGATCGCCCTCGGGCTCGTCGGCAGTACGCCGGGCAAGCTCATCATGCGGCTGCGGGTCGTGCACGTTGGCGGCGGCCGGCTCAGCCCGCTCGGCGCGGCCCTCCGTACGCTGCTGCTGGTACTCGTCGTCCCGGCCGTCGTCTGGGACCGCGACACGCGCGGCCTGCACGACCGGGCCGTGAAGGCCGTCCAGGTCCGTATCTGACCGCGGGCGGCCACGCGAGCCCAGAGCCGGGAAGCACAGAGCCGGAAGCACAGAGCGAAGCGCACAGCCAGGAAGCGCACAGCGAAAAGGGCGCCCCCGCGCGGGGGCGCCCTCAAGGCGGACCGCTCAGCGGCCCTTGGGCATCCGCATGCCCTTCGGCATGGGCCCCTTCGGGATCGGCATGTTCGACATCAGGTCCCCGAGCGCCTTGAGGCGGTCGTTGACCTCGGTGGTCTTGGGGCCGGTCAGGGTGCGCGGCAGCCGCAGCAAGGTGGCGCGCAGCTTCTTGAGCGGCAGCTCCCCCTCACCGTTGCCGACGATGAAGTCGTGCACCGGCACGTCGTAGACGACCCGGGCGACCTTCTTCTTCTCGTTCGCCAGCAGGGCCTTGACCCGGTTGGGGTTGCCCTCGCCGACCAGGACGACACCGGCCTTGCCGACGGCCCGGTGGACGACGTCCTGGCTCTTGTTCATGCCCACCGCCGGCGTCACCGTCCAGCCGCGGCCGACGTTCTGCAGCACGGCGGCAGCCGCACCCGGCTTGCCCTCCAGCTGCCCGAAGGCGGCCCGCTCGGCGCGGCGGCCGAAGACCACCGCCATCGCGAGGAAGGCCAGCAGGAATCCCAGGATCCCGGCCCAGATGGGGTGGTCGATCAAGAAGCCGAGGGCGAGGATGACACCGAAGGTGACGATTCCCACAGCCGCAATGACAAGCCCGATTTTGGAGTCGGCCTGCCTGGTCATCTTGTAGGTCTGAGCGATCTGTGCGAGTCGCCCAGGGTTCTCGGATGTTTCCTTCCTCGCCATGCGGCAAAGGATACGTGGCCGCCCGCTCGCCCGTCACGCGGCACCGCCCGTACGGCGGCTCCCGCTCACCTGCGTCACACCGGCCGCCCGCTCACATCACGCCGCCGCGGCCCGCGCACCCCTCGCGGCGGCCCCCGGTGAAGACTTCAGTCCCGTACGGCGTCCCCGCGCGCGCCCGTCAGCAGCGCGGCCATCTCGTACTCCGCCTCCCGGCGGTCCTTCGCGCGCTGGCGGTCCGCGACGACCGACGCCCAGGCGTTACGCCGGGCTGTCTGCTGGCCGCCACGGAGCAGAAACGATTCGACAGCTCGCAGCGCCCCGGCGACCGGGGTGTGCGTGGGCAACTGGAGAGACGGGCGGGTGTGGACCGACTCGGACGGCATGGCGTCCCCCTCAAGGCAATGGGCGCAAAGGCAACGAGACGAACCGGAAGTGTGTGCTGTGAAACAAGCCTCGCCACAACGTGTTACCAGCCGGTGACCACTCGGTCAATCTCACATGAAAGCCTCGGGGCCGCCCGCACCCCGCCCTGCCAGGTCACTCTTCCGCCAGCCCCGTACGGCCGGGTGAGGCGATTCACACGATGCCCGCGCCCCGCCGCCCGTACCCACCGGGGCGGGGCCTCACACCGCCCGGGCCGCACCCAGCTGCTCGCGGCGGTCGACGGCCTGCTGGAACAGCCGTCCGGCACGGTAGGAGGAGCGGACCAGCGGCCCGGACATCACGCCCGCGTAGCCGATCTCCTCGGCCTCCTCCTTCAGCTCCACGAACTCGGCCGGCTTCACCCACCGCTCCACCGGGTGGTGCCGCACCGAGGGCCGCAGATACTGCGTGATGGTGATCAGCTCGCAGCCCGCGTCGTGCAGGTCCTGGAGCGCCTGGCTGATCTCCTCGCGCTCCTCGCCCATGCCCAGGATCAGGTTGGACTTGGTGACCAGGCCCGCCTCCCGCGCGCGGGTGATGACCTCAAGAGAGCGCTCGTAGCGGAAGCCGGGGCGGATCCGCTTGAAGATCCGCGGCACCGTCTCGACGTTGTGTGCCAGCACCTCGGGGCGGGCGCCGAAGACCTCGGCGAGCTGCGCGGGCTCCGCGTTGAAGTCGGGGATCAGCAGCTCGACCTTGGTGCGTCCGGCGGCCCGTCCGGCGGTCATGGCGTGGATCTGCCGGACGGTCTCGGCGTACAGCCAGGCGCCGCCGTCCTCCAGGTCGTCACGCGCGACACCGGTGATGGTGGCGTAGTTCAGGTCCATGGTGACGACGGACTCGCCGACCCGGCGCGGCTCGTCGCGGTCCAGTGCCTGCGGCTTGCCGGTGTCGATCTGGCAGAAGTCGCAACGCCGGGTGCACTGGTCGCCGCCGATGAGGAAGGTCGCCTCGCGGTCCTCCCAGCACTCGTAGATGTTGGGACAGCCGGCCTCCTGGCACACCGTGTGCAGGCCCTCGCTCTTGACGAGCTTTTGCATCTGCGTGTACTCGGGACCCATTCTCGCCCGGGTCTTGATCCACTCGGGCTTGCGCTCGATGGGGGTCTGGCTGTTGCGGACCTCCAGGCGCAGCATCTTGCGTCCGTCGGGTGCGACTGCGGACACGACCGGCTCCCTAAAGCTGAGATTGTGCCTACGGCTTAGATTCTACGGTGAACGCCAGGGTACGCCCCGGAATTCCTAGACAGCCCGGGGGAGCGGTTCGGCCCCGGCCAGCACGGCGGCGAGGTGCTTCTCCACGACGGGCAGCACCTCGGTGACGCCGATGTCCCGGCCCAGCTCCTCCGACAGCGAGGTGACGCCCGCGTCCCTGATCCCGCACGGCACGATCCGGTCGTACGAGGTGGTGTCGGGGTTGCAGTTCAGCGCGAAGCCGTGCATCGTCACGCCCTTCGCGACCCGGATGCCGATCGCCGCGAGCTTGCGGTCCTCGCGGCGCTGCCCGGCGTTGGAGGGGGCGTACTCCGGGCCGTTCAGCCGCGGGTCGAACTCGTCGTCGGTCAGCCGCGGGTCGAAGTCCAGGGTCAGGCCGCCCAGGCGCTGCTCGGTCGGATCGCCCAGCACCCACACCCCGGAGCGCCCCTCCACCCGGCTGGTCTCCAGGCCGAACTCCGCAGCCGTCAGGATCAGCGCGTCCTCCAGCCGCCGCACATGGGCCACGACGTCGACCGGGCGCGGCAGCTTCAGGATCGGGTAGCCCACCAGCTGGCCGGGACCGTGCCAGGTGATCTTGCCGCCGCGGTCCACATCCACCACCGGAGTGCCGTCGAGCGGGCGCTCGCTGTCGGCCGTACGCCGTCCCGCCGTGTAGACGGCCGGGTGTTCGAGCAGCAGGCAGGTGTCCGGGATCTCATCGGCGAAACGGGCCGCGTGCACGGTGCGCTGCCGCTGCCACGCCTTCCCGTACTCCACGGCGTCAGCCCCGAACCCCAGGTGAACGAACTGCAGCTCACTCACGACGACTCCTCTGCTGTGCTGATACGCGCCCTTGCCACTGTACGGCGGCGCCGCCCCCTGTCCCGCGCCGGGCGGCGCCATAGCACAACGGTTCGTACCGGTGCGGGCGGCTTACCCGGCAATGGGGGTCACTGTCGCTCAATCGGACGAATATGCGGCTCTTGCGGTGAGCTGAGCAGCTCTGACCGTTACATTCACGCCGATCTGAAGACCCTGCAGAGGAAGTGGGCCGCACCGCCGATGACGGACCGTGCCACGCACCGAACCCCGAACGGACCCCCCACCGGCCCGGCCGCCCGGCCAGGACGCGGCGCAGGACAGCCGCCGCAGTACCCGCCCGACCACCAGGAAGCGCGGGACGACGACCACGACCCGCAGGACGGCAACCAGGACCTGCCGGACGGCGGCCACGAACCACGGGACAGCGCCCCCGACCCCCAGCGGGACAGCGCCCAGGACCCCCAGGGGGACCGCGGCCCCGACCCCGCGCAGCTCGGCGACCCCACCGGGACCGCCGGGGCCGACCGCCCGCACCGCCGCAACACCCGGCTCGCCGCGCTCATCGCCGAAGCCGGCTTCTCGCACGCAGGACTCGCCCGCCGGGTCGACCGGCTCGGCCAGGAGCACGGGCTCGACCTGCGCTACGACAAGACGTCGGTGACCCGCTGGCTGCGCGGCCAGCAGCCGCGCGGCACCTCCCCGGCGCTGATCGCCGAGGTCTTCACACAGCGGCTCGGCCGCCGGCTGTCCGCGCAGGACCTCGGCCTCGACGCGTGCGCGCCGGTCTACGCGGGGCTCGAATACGCCGCCACCGCGGGCGAGGCGGTCGACATCGTCAGCGGGCTGTGGCGCAAGGACACCGGGAGCCAGGCGGAACTGCGCAAGATCGCGTTCAGCCCGGCGGGCCTTGTCGTGCCCAGCAGGGACTGGCTGATCGGCTCGGCGGACGACACGGTCGTCCGCAAGGCGGCGGAGCGGGTGCCCGCGCAGAACCGGGGCATGCCGCGGGCCGCCCAGGACTTACGCCCCGCCGCGCCGAATTCCGCCGGCCGGGTCGGCGCCGGTGACATCGCGGCGCTGCGGGCGGTCGGCGACCTCTTCCGCACCCTCGACCACGCCTACGGCGGCGGGCACGCCCGCCAGGCCCTCATCCGCTACCTCGAACACGAGGCCGAGCCGATGCTGCGCGGCGGCTACGGCGAGACGCAGGGCCGCCGGCTCTTCGCGTCCGTCGCCGACCTCACCCGGCTGGCCGGCTGGACGTCCTACGACATCGGCGCGCACGGGCTCGCGCAGCGCTACTTCGTCCAGGCGCTGCGGCTCACCCAGGCGGCGGGCGACCGGATCTACGGCGGATACGTGCTGGTCACGATGAGCCGCCAGGCGGTCCACCTCGGCCACGGGCGCGAGGCGGTACAGCTGGCGCGGGTCGCGCAGCAGGGCATCGGCACAGGTGCGCCGGGCGCCGTACAGGCCCTGACGTACGCGGCCGAGGCCCGCGGGCACGGTGTGCTCGGCGACTCGCGCGCGTGCACGGCGGCGCTCGTCCGGGCCGAACGCGCCTTCGGGGCGGCCCGCCCGGGGGACGAACTGCCGTCCTGGGCACGCTTCTTCGACGAGGCGCAGCTCGCCGACGAGTTCGGGCACTGCCACCGGGACCTCCAGCAGCACCGGGCGGCGGCCCAGCAGGCCGAGCGGTCGCTGCAACTGCGCGCACCCGGGTACGCGCGCAGCCGGCTGTTCTGCCGGGCCGTCCTCGCCTCGGCCCGGCTCTCCCTCGGCGACCTCGACGCCGCCTGCGCCCTCGGGGCCGAGGTCGTCAGGCAGGCCGCGGACATGCGGTCCGTCCGGGCCGCGGAATACGCCCGCGACTTCGCCCGCCGCCTCGACCCCTACCGCGACACCTCCGCCGCCCGCGCCTTCCACGTCCGGGCGGAGGCGGCCGGCTTCCCCCTGTGACCCGGGGCCTGCGGCGTGCGTACGCCGCAGGCCCGCGCGTGGATCTCCCCGGCCCGGGGAACGGCCGCGGGGCCTACGCCGCCGCCTCCTGCGCGGAAGGCAGCCGGGCGGTGTCCTGGAGGAGGGTGGCCGCCGCGCGGCGGGCGGAGTGCAGGGTGCCCTGGAGGGTGCTGGTGGCGCGGTGGGAGCCGCAGACGTAGAGGCCGTGCAGCACCCGGACGGGGCGGCGCAGGTCGTGCGGGGCGGGCATCGCCGGGACCGCCTCGGGGTCGGTGTGGATCCCGAGGAGTTCCCACTCGTCCGTGCACGCGTCGTACAGCTCCGCCAGATGCGCCCGCACCGACTTGTCGGAGTCGCCGTCTGGCGGCGGCCCCAGCACCACGGAGGTGATGAGCGGCCGTCCGGCCGGCGTACGGCTCGGATCGACCGCGCCGGCCGGCAGCGTGTGCGAGACGGGGCCGAGCCGGTCGCCGTCCAGCACCAGCACCGGTTCGCGCAGCGGTGCGACCGGCGCGGTGTGGTGGAAGACGGTGACCTGGTGGAAGGACGGCACCCGCAGCCCCGGCAGCAGGTGCGCCGCCGCCCGCGCCCCGGTCGCCACCAGTACGGACCGGCACGGCAGCTCGGTGCCGTCCGCGATCCGCACGCTGCTGACCGCCACCCGCTCCGCGGGCGTACCCAGCCGCACCGTGCCCGGCGGAAGGGCCGCGGCGAGCCGTTCCGGCAGGCCGGCCGCGCCCCCGACGGGCAGGCAGGCGCGCCCGCGGGCGAAACCGCGCAGCACCAGGTCGGCGGCCCGGCTGGACGTCTGCAGCTCCGGGTCGCACAGCAGCGCGGCCAGCAGTGGCCGCAGGAAGCCGTCGACGGTGCGTGGCGCGAAGCCGCGCCCGCTCAGCGCCCGCGCGGCCGTCGTCTCCGGCCGGGCGGCCAGCCGTTCGTCCGGGGTGCCCGCGAGCCGGTTCAGCGTGGTGGCGAGCCGTGCCCGGTCCAGCGCGGAGCCGAACGCCGCCTGCGCGCCCCGCTGGTCCCCGACCCGGTAGCCGCGGCCCCCGGCCCGTACCAGCGCGCCGGGGGCGAGCGGGGCCAGCGGCAGCCCGCGAAGCCCCGGGGTGCGGTGCAGCTCGGGATAGGACATGTTGAGCAGCTGCGGTCTGCGGTCCAGCCGGAAACCGGCGACGTCGTCGGTGGCCGTCCGGCCGCCGACGCGTTCCGCCGCCTCCAGTACGGTCACCGTCAGCCCTGCGCCGAGCAGATGGTGCGCCGCCGCCAGGCCGGCGGGCCCGGCTCCGATCACGATGACGTCCACCGGTGTTGCCGTGGTGTGACGGCGTGCTGGTGAAGGCACGATTCTCCTCCCCGGGGTCGGGTCGTCTCCCCCGCGCGTGGCAGCGGCCCGCGGCACGCGCGGAGGCGTGGCGCAGCACGCTGGTAGGGGTCATGCCCTCATCAAAGGCAACTGATGCGGGCGCAATAGGCCTGATCCGGCCTTATCCGGACCGTGGCCTCATCACGACCCCAGCGCCGCGCCGATGGCTTGGTCGATCTCCGGGAAGGCGTAGACGAAGCCGGATTCCATCAGCCGCTTGGGCCGCACCCGCTGACTGCCCAGCACATCCCCGGCGAACTCGCCCAGCGCGAGGCGCAGCGCGGGCGCCGGTACGGCGGCGAGCGTCGGCCGGTGCAGGACGCGGCCCATCGCCGCGGTGACCTCGCGGTTGGTCAGCGGCTCGGGGGCGGTCAGATTGACCGGGCCCGACAGCGCCGGGGTGTCCAGGACGTGCCGCAGCGCCGCGATCTCGTCGTGCATCGCGATGAAGCTCCAGAACTGCCTGCCGTTGCCGAGCCGGCCGCCGAGCCCCGCCTTGAACAGCGGGAAGAGCCGGCCCCACGCGCCGCCGTCCTTGGCGACGACCAGTCCCGTACGGGCGAAGGCGGTACGGACGCCGGCCGCCGCGGCCGGTTCCGCCGCGGCTTCCCAGTCCTGGACCAGATCCGCCAGGAAGCCGGTGCCGGGCGGGCTGTCCTCGTCCACCCAGCGGTCGCCGGTGTCCCCGTAGAAGCCGATCGCGGTGCCGCACAGCAGGACGCCGGGCGGCGTGTCCATGGCCGCGACCGCCGCGGCGATGGTCGCGGTGCCGAGCACACGGCTGTCGTACAGCACTTTTTTACGTTCGTCGGTCCAGCGGCGGTCCCCCACGCCGGCGCCGGCCAGGTGGATGACCGCCTGGCAGCCGGTCAGGGCGTCGGGGTCCAGCGCGCGGCGCTGAGGGTCCCAGCGGACCTCGGCCTCGGATTTCGGGGCGCGCCGCACGAGGCGGAGGATGTCGTGGCCGTCGGCGGCCAGGGCGGTGGTCAGTGCGGATCCGATCAGACCGGATGCGCCGGTGACGGCAATACGCATACCGCCATCTTCCCTCTCCCCGGGTTCCCCGGCCCCCGCGCCACTCGCCCTCGGGGCGCGCCGTTCCTACCGGCCGAGCGGATTGCCCTCGGGGCGCGTGCTTGGAAGAGGATGCCCTCTGCGGCAGGGGGTGCACCTCCGGGGGCGCGCAGAACTGTTCGGCCGGCTGACCGCGACCGTCGTGTGCGGCGGGGCCGCAGGCCCGAAGGGGCGCGGGGAGCTGCGCGCGCAACCCACCGCCCACCGCCCACCGTCACGTGCGAACGGACCGCACCGCCCCAGGGGCGCGGGGAGCTGCGCGACCGGCCGTCGACAAGCTGCACGTCGCCACCGGCCGGAAGGGGCTGTTGCTGTCGCATCCGGACCGCCGGCCGGTGGTGGGCTGCTCGCGCAGTTCCGCCCCCAGGACTTCGCCCGGGGTACCCCCGGCGCCTCCTTGCGGGGCACGTCCCGCCGTGCGGACAGCGCGCCACCGTCGTGGCCGGGCGCGCAGTTCCCCGCGCCCCTGGGGGGCATCCCTTTGCCGCGGGGGAGCCGCACTACCCCCGCGTCCGGGGGAGGCGTACCCCCTGCCGGAGGGGCCCAGGGCGGGGGGTACCGCGGGATCTCGGTGTCCTCCCGGAGGGAAGGGTGTTCAGGTGAAGCGGGACCAGAGTTGGGGGAAGCGCGCGGCCATCGCGGACTCCTCGTCGAAGTCGAGGGGCTCGCCCTCGGGACGGTCCTGGCGGGGGAGGTCGAGATCGGGGAGCCGGACAGCGGTCAGCTGCTCGTACGCCTCATCCGCGGCATAGCCGAGATCCTCCGCGTCCCCGTCCGCGTCCGCGTCGAAGTCCGCGACGAGGAAGGCGAGGTCGTCGGGGGAGTGCAGCGCGCCCTCGAAGACGTGCCGGCCCTGGCCGATGAGCCAGCAGCGGAAGTAGTCGAAGGACTCCTCGTCCGCCCCGCCGAGCATGATGTCGGCGGCTCCCCACAGGTCCCAGCGGAAGGCGCGGATGAAGCGGGTCTCGAAGTGCCGCGCGAAGTCGATCACCGCTTCGGGGTCGAGCTGGGCAAGACGCTCGACGAGCAGGTCGGCATGGTCCTCCGGATCGCCGCCCGCCGCCTCGCGCGTACTGTCGACGATCTCCCAGAACTGCGTCTCGTCCATCACCCGTACAGCTTCCCGGTTGCCGGGTGCCGGTGCACGCCCTGTCCGCCGGATGCGTCCGTGTCGTTACGCACACCCGCCGCCCGGGCGTACCGCACGGGTCAGCGCCGGCGCAGCCGCAGCCGGTAGCGGACCGTGCGGCGCAGCGGTCGGAAGCCCAGGGCCGTGTTCATCGCGAGCAGGTGGCGGTTGTCGTCGGGGACGCCGGTGTGGATCTCGGCGAGGTCGGGCTGGGCGGCGGGCAGCCTGCGCAGCATCTCGGCCTTCATCCACAGGCCGAGCCCGTGGCCGCGGTGGGCGGGGACGACCGCGGTGTCGTACTGGCGGGCGCGCCGGGCGCCGTCGCCGGGCAGCAGCACGGTGGTGTAGCCGGCGACCTCGCCGTCGTCGTGCAGCGCCGCCACGCTCAGCAGCCGGTCGCCGCGCCGGGCGGCGAGTTCCGCGGTCTCGTGGACGGTGGCCGGGTCCCAGCGGGACTCGCCCGCGTCGAGGCCGGCCACCGCCGCTGACGGCGCCGGGAGGGCGCGCAGGGCGGCGACGAAGCCGTCGGTGAGGGTGTCGGGGACGGCGCCCTCCCAGGCGGTCAGGCGGTAGCCCGGGTGGGGGACGTCGGGGAGCTTGCCGATCCGCCCGGGGAGGTCGTCGAGCGCCAGCCGCTGCCAGGTCAGCCGCAGCACGGGGACGAAGTCGCGGGTCGCGAGGAAGCCCTCGCCCTGGGTGCCGGACACCGCTTCCGCGGCCAGGCTGCCGCATCCCGCGGCGGTCGCGGCCTCGGTGACGGTGGCGAGCAGCCGGGAGCCCGTACCGAGCCTGCGGTGCGCCGGGTGGACGGTCAGCTGGATCTCGGCGGGACCGCCGTCGGCGCCGGCCGGGCCGCCGGGCAGCCGCAGCACCGCCGTCGCCACCGGGTCGTCGCCCGAGCCGCGCAGCAGCCACAGGACCACCCGCCGGCGGCTGCCGGTGGTGGTCAGCCCGGCGCGCACCGCGGCCTGCGAGGGCACCGGCTCTCCCGGCCGGTCGTGCGCGAGCGCGGCGGACTGCACTCGGTACCAGGCGCGGAGATCCTCGGCGGTGGGAGCCGTCAGCGGGCTGGGGTTGGCAGGCATCCGGGGGAACTTAACCGGTACCTGTAAGGACCCGCAATCCCTTTCGAGCCAGTAGGTTCGCCGACTCCGTGGTTTCACAGCTTCCTTGTACTTCGTGCACCCCAACGCCGACTGCCGCCACGGGAGATGGCACAGGCCACACCCGTGACGGCGTCACCGTACCGGTCGCTTACCGGTCGCGTAACGGTGTTCAGAGCCCGTAGCGCTCCGCCGCCTCCTTGACCTTCGCCGTCTCGATCTCGCCGCGCCGGGCGAGCGCCGCGAGCGCCTGGACGGTCAGCGACTGCGGGTCCACCCCGAAGTACCTGCGGGCCGCGTCACGGGTGTCCGACAGGCCGAAGCCGTCCGTGCCGACCGACGTCCAGTCCTGCTCGACCCACGGCGCGATCTGGTCGGGCACCGCGCGCATCCAGTCGCTGACGGCGACCACGGGACCGGGCGCGCCCTCCAGCGCGCGCGTCACGTACGGCGTACGCTCCTCGCCGCGCAGCCGGGCCGCGTCGCATTCCAGCGCGTCGCGCCGCAGTTCCGTCCAGGACGGCGCGGACCACACGTCGGCGGCCACACCCCAGTCCTCGGCGAGAAGCCGCTGCGCGTCCAGCGCCCAGTGGATGGCGGTGCCGGAGGCCAGCAGTTGCAGCCGGGGGGCGGCGGGCGCCGGGTCGGCGGCGGCCTGGTAGCGGTAGAGGCCCTTGAGGATGCCCTCCTCCACGCCGGCCGGCATCGCGGGCTGCACCTTCGGCTCGTTGTAGACAGTCAGGTAGTAGAAGACGTCCTCGGCCTCGGGGCCGTACATCCGCCGCAGGCCCTCGCGGACGATGACCCCGACCTCATACGCGAACGCCGGGTCGTAGGAGAGCGCCGCCGGATTGGTGGAGGCGATCAGATGCGAGTGGCCGTCCGCGTGCTGGAGGCCCTCGCCGGTCATCGTGGTGCGCCCCGCGGTCGCGCCGATCACGAACCCGCGGCCCAACTGGTCGGCCAGCGCCCAGAACTGGTCGGCGGTGCGCTGGAAGCCGAACATCGAGTAGAAGATGTAGAACGGGATCATCGGTTCGCCGTGGGTGGCGTACGCGGTGGCCGCGGCGGTGAAGTCGGCGAGCGAACCGGCCTCGGTGATCCCCTCGTTGAGGATCTGGCCGTCCTTCGCCTCCTTGTAGTACAGCAGTTGGTCGCGGTCGACCGGGTCGTACGTCTGGCCCTTGGGCGAGTAGAGGCCCGCGGACGGGAAGAGCGACTCCATGCCGAAGGTGCGCGCCTCGTCGGGGACGATCGGCACCCAGCGGCGGCCGGTCTCCTTCTCCCGCATCAGGTCCTTGACCAGCCGCACGAACGCCATCGTGGTGGCGATCTCCTGGCTGCCCGAGCCCTTCTCCAGCGCCTGGTAGGCCTTGTCGGGCGGCAGCGGCAGCGGTTTGGCGACGACCTTGCGGGCCGGGGCGGGACCGCCGAGAGCCGCGCGCCGCTCGTGCAGGTAGCGCACCTCGGGCGAGTCCTCACCCGGGTGCCAGTACGGGACGACGTCCGCGTCCAGCGCGCTGTCCGGGATCGGCAGCTCCAGCAGGTCGCGCATCGTACGGAACTGCGCGCCGGTGAGCTTCTTCATCTGGTGGTTGGCGTTGCGCGACTCGAAGCCCGCGCCGAGCGTGTACCCCTTGACCGTCTGCGCGAGCACCACCGTGGGGGCGCCCTTGTGGTCCACGGCGGCCCGGTAGGCCGCGTAGACCTTGCGCGGCTCGTGCCCGGCCCGCGAGGTCTGGAACAGCTCCAGCAGCTTGGCGTCGGAGAGCCGGCCCGCGATCGTACGCAGCGAGGCGTCCGCGCCGAAGAAGTGCTCGCGGATGTAGGCCGCGTCCCGCGTGGCGTACGTCTGGAACTGCGCGTCGGGGACCTCGCGCAGCCGCCGCAGCAGCGCGCCGTCGGCGTCCTGCGCCAGCACCTCGTCCCAGGCCGCGCCCCACAGCGCCTTGATGACATTCCAGCCGGCCGCGCGGAACTGCGACTCCAGCTCCTGCACGATCTTGAAGTTGGGGCGGACCGGGCCGTCGAGCCGCTGCAGGTTGCAGTTGATCACGAAGGTCAGGTTGTCCAGGCCCTCGCGCCCGGCCAGCGCCAGGGCGGCCGTCGACTCGGGCTCGTCCATCTCGCCGTCGCCGAGGAAGGCCCACACGTGCGAGTCGGAGGTGTCCTTGATGCCGCGGTGCTCCAGGTAGCGGTTGAAGCGGGCCTGGTAGATCGCGGACAGCGGGCCGAGGCCCATCGAGACGGTGGGGAATTCCCACAGCCACGGCAGCCGCCGCGGATGCGGGTACGACGGCAGGCCGTCACCGCCGGCCTCCTGCCGGAACCGGTCGAGCTGCCCGCCGGACAGCCGGCCGTCGAGGAACGCGCGGGCGTATATGCCGGGGGAGGCGTGGCCCTGGAGGTACAGCTGGTCGCCGGACCCGCTGCCCTCCTTGCCGCGGAAGAAGTGCTGGAAGCCGGTCTCGTACAGCCAGGCCGCCGACGCGAAGGTGGCGATGTGGCCGCCGAGCCCGAGCTTGCTGCCACGGGTGACCATGGCCGCGGCATTCCAGCGGTTCCAGGCGGTGATCCTGGCCTCCATCGCCTCGTCGCCCGGGTAGGCGGGCTCGGCGGAGGTCGGGATGGTGTTGATGTACTCGGTCTCCAGCAGCGAAGGCAGGGCGACGCCGTTCTCGCTCGCGCCGGCGCTTTCGAGGGTCCTGCGCATCAGATACGCGGCCCGGTGCGGGCCGGCGGCCGTGGTGACCGCGTCCAGTGACGCGAGCCACTCGGCGGTCTCCTCCGGGTCGCGGTCCGGGATCTGATCGAGCTGACTCGGCCGGGTACGGCCTACGGCGTCAGGCATGGGGTGCCGCCTTCCGAGCGGAGGGAGGTGATGAGTGCGAGTTTTTTAGTCGGCAGACAGGGCTCGCCCTCCGGCATCGACGATACGCCTGCGATCGATGATCGATCAATGGGTCTTAGGGGTGGAATCTAAGTCGGCACGGGGTGCCAGCCTTTTGGGCACGCAGTGCCGCGCCCTGCTCATCTTCGATTCGCAGGGCCTCCTTCCCCCGGGCGCGGCGGTTCCGCCACCCCGCTCCCGCGGGCCGGGGGTTCTGCTGCCGCAGGGGGCGCCCTTCCGCCGGGCGCGGGGCCGGGCTGCTTGCTGGGTAGGGCGGCGCCCTACCCGGGGCGCGGGGGACTGCGCGGCCGGCCCACCTCCCGCGCGCGGGTCGTCACCGGGCGAAAGGGGCTGTCGCCGTCGCATCCGGACCACCGGCCGGTGGTGGGTTGCTTGCGCAGTCCCGGTGCCCCCTGGCGGGCACCGCCCTGCCGAAGGGGAGCCGCACAATCCCCGCGCCCCGGGATGGGGCGCCCTCTTGCGGGAGAGGCGGCGCAGGACGTCAGACCTGGGGCGCGCAGCTCAGGACGTGGGACTTGATCAAGTCGCAGATGCGGGGGTCGCGACGCGCGAAGGCGTCGACTATGTCCTGGTGCTCCGCGGCGTACGCGCGCGGCGCCGGGCTGAGCCAGCGGATGGACAGCGTCGTCCAGACCTCGATGCCCAGCGACTCCCATGCGTGCAGCAGCACCGCGTTGTCCGCCGCGCGGACCAGCTCGTGGTGGAAGGCCACCGTGTGCCGCACCTGGGCCTCGCCGTCGAGTGCCGCGTCGGCCAGCCGCAGGGCGGCGACCTCGCGTTCGAGGGCGGCGGGGTCGGCGGCGAGCCGCGGCGCGGCCAGCTCGGCCGCGACCTGTTCGAGCCCGGCCCGTACCGGATAGCTCTCCTTGAGGTCGGCCGCGGTCAGCCCCCGCACCCGTACGCCCTTGTTCGGCGCGGACTCGATCAGCCGCAGCGTCTCCAGCTCCCGCAGCGCCTCCCGCACAGGAGTCTGGCTGACCTGGAGCTCCACCGCGATCCTGCGCTCCACGATCCGCTCGCCCGGCTTCCAGCGCCCGCTGACGATCCCCTCCAGGATGTGCTCGCGGATCTGTTCACGGAGGCTGTGCACGACCAGGTGCGGGACGGCGGCAGAGGTCATGATGCGCGCTCCTTCACGTGTTGCGTGACTTAGACGATACGGCGAAGAAGCAACCGTGCCTCCCACCGGAGCGCCACCTGACCCCTGCCCGGCCGCCGCCGGTACGCGGCTGCGCCCCCGTCCCGGGTGTGCCGGGGCGGGGGCGCAGGACTGCCGTACAGCGCTGGTGCGGGGTGGCTACAGGCCGAGCTCGACCTCGAACTCGCCCGCCTCCAGGATCTCCTTGACCGCCGTCAGGTAGCGGGCGGCGTCGGCGCCGTCCACCAGCCGGTGGTCGTAGGACAGTGCCAGGAAGGTCATGTCCCGGACGCCGATGACCGTGCCCTCCGGGGTCTCCACGACCGCCGGGCGCTTGACGGTGGCGCCGATGCCCAGGATGGCGGCCTGGTTCGGCGGCACGATGACGGTGTCGAACAGCGCGCCGCGCGACCCGGTGTTGCTGATGGTGAAGGTCGCACCGGCCAGGTCGTCGGGGGTGATCTTGCTGGCCCGGACGTTGGCCGCCAGCTCCGCGGTCTTCTTGGCGATACCGGCGATGTTCAGGTCGCCGGCACCCTTGATGACCGGGGTCATCAGACCCTTCTCGGAGTCCACCGCGATCCCGATGTTCTCGGAGTCGAAGTAGGTGATCGTGCCCTCGTCCGCGTTGATCCTGGCGTTGATCACCGGGTGCGCCTTGAGGGCCTGCGCGGCGGCCTTGACGTAGAACGGCATCGGCGAGAGCTTGACGCCCTCGCGCGCCGCGAAGGCCTCCTTGGCCTGGGCGCGCAGCCGCATGACGCGGGTGACGTCCACCTCGACGACGGTGGTGAGCTGCGCCTGCGAGTGCAGGGCCTTCATCATGTTGTCGCCGATGACCTTGCGCATCCGGGTCATCTTGACGGTCTGGCCGCGCAGCGGGGAGACCTCGGCGGCGGCCTTCGGAGCGGCGGCCTTCGGAGCGGCGGCGGCGGGGGCGGCGGC
>NZ_JAJSYW010000136.1:0-18973 GCF_036815005.1 Streptomyces sp. IBSBF 2435
CCCCAGGTAGGCACCCCCCTGCCGAAGGGGAACCCCCAGAGCCGCCGCGCCCGGGCGAGGGGCATCCCCTGCCGCAGCAGCAGCCCGGCCCCGCGCCGGCGGAAGGGGCCCGGCGGCGCAGCGGCGCGCTGAGGCACCGCGCCGGCGGGAGGGTGCCCGGGGGCAGCCCCGGTAAATGGGGTCGCCGGGGGTGCCCGGCAGGTGCGATCCTGGGTCGCGTATGTCTACTTACGCGACCACCGCTGAACTGGCCGAACGCCTCCCCGCCCTCACCCTGCGCGACGAGCAGCGGCTCGGGCGGCGGCTCGACGGTGCCCGGCGCATCAGGAGGCCGGAGGCGCGCGCCGGGGTGCTCGCGGAGATCGACGCCGAGATCGGCAAGGGCGAGCAGCGCATAGCGGCCCGCCGGGCGGCCGTACCGGCGATCACGTACCCGCCGGAGCTGCCGGTCAGCCAGAAGAAGGACGACATCCTGGCGGCGGTGCGCGACCACCAGGTCGTGATCGTCGCGGGCGAGACCGGCTCGGGCAAGACGACGCAGATCCCGAAGATCTGCCTGGAGCTGGGCCGCGGGGTGCGCGGCCTGATCGGGCATACGCAGCCGCGCCGGATCGCGGCCCGCACGGTCGCGGAGCGGGTCGCCGAGGAGCTGCGGACGCCGCTGGGCGAGGCGGTCGGCTGGAAGGTGCGCTTCACCGACCAGGTCGGGGACTCGACGCTGGTCAAACTGATGACGGACGGCATCATGCTCGCGGAGATCCAGACCGACCGCGAGCTGCGTGCGTACGACACGATCATCATCGACGAGGCCCACGAGCGCAGCCTCAACATCGACTTCATTCTGGGCTATCTGGCCCAGCTGCTGCCCCGCCGCCCCGACCTCAAGGTGATCATCACCTCGGCGACGATCGACCCGCAGCGCTTCTCGCGGCACTTCGGGGACGCGCCGATCGTGGAGGTCAGCGGGCGTACGTATCCGGTGGAGGTCAGGTACCGGCCGCTGCTGGAGGAGGGCGGCGAGGACGGCGACCGGGACCAGATCACCGCGATCTGCGACGCCGTGGACGAGCTGCAGGCGGCGGGCCCCGGCGACATCCTGGTCTTCCTGTCCGGCGAGCGGGAGATCCGCGACACGGCGGACGCGCTGGTGAAGAAGAACCTCAGGCACACCGAAGTGCTGCCGCTCTACGCCCGGTTGTCGTCGGCCGAGCAGCACCGGGTCTTCCAGCAGCACGCGGGCCGCCGGATCGTGCTGGCGACGAATGTGGCCGAGACCTCGCTCACCGTCCCGGGCATCCGCTACGTCATCGACCCGGGCACCGCCCGCATCTCGCGCTACAGCCACCGTACGAAGGTGCAGCGGCTGCCGATCGAGCCGGTCAGCCAGGCCAGTGCGAACCAGCGCAAGGGGCGCTGCGGGCGTACGTCGGACGGCATCTGCGTCAGGCTCTACGACGAGGACGACTTCCTGTCCCGGCCGGAGTTCACCGACGCCGAGATCCTGCGGACGAACCTGGCGTCGGTGATCCTGCAGATGACGGCGGCCGGGCTCGGCGACATCGCGCGCTTCCCCTTCATCGACCCGCCGGACAGCCGCAACATCAAGGACGGTGTCCAACTCCTCGAAGAGCTGGGCGCGCTGGACCCGCAGCAGAAGGACGCGCGCAAGCGGCTGACGCAGACCGGGCGCAAGCTCGCGCAGCTCCCGGTGGACCCGCGGCTGGCGCGGATGGTGCTGGAGGCGGAGCGCAACGGATGCGTGCGCGAGGTGATGGTGATCGCGGCGGCGCTGTCCGTCCAGGACCCGCGCGAGCGCCCCTCGGACAAGCAGCAGCAGGCCGACCAGCAGCACGCCCGCTTCCGGGACGAGAGCAGCGACTTCCTGGCCTTCCTGCACCTGTGGACGTACGTCAGGGGCCGGCAGAAGGAGTTGTCCTCCTCGGCCTTCCGCCGGATGTGCCGGGGCGAGTTCCTGAACTACCTGCGGATCCGCGAATGGCAGGACATCTACAGCCAGCTGCGCTCGGTCGCGAAGTCGCTCGGGATCGCGGTGGCCGAGCCGAAGTCCGGGGACGACGCGGCCGACCCGGTACGGGTGCACCAGTCGCTGCTGGCCGGGCTGCTGTCCCACCTGGGGCTCAAGGACACCGACAAGAACGAGTACCTGGGCGCCCGCAGCGCCAAGTTCGCGGTCTTCCCCGGCTCCGCGCTGTTCAAGAAGCCGCCGCGCTGGATCATGTCGGCCGAGCTGGTGGAGACCTCCCGGCTGTGGGCGCGGGTCAACGCGCGGATCGAGCCGGAGTGGGTCGAGCCGCTGGCCCAGCACCTGGTCAAGCGCAGCTACAGCGAGCCGCACTGGGAGAAGGACCAGGCGGCGGTGATGGCGTACGAGAAGGTGACCCTCTACGGGGTCCCGCTGATCGCCCAGCGCAAGGTCAACTACGGGCGGATCGACGCCGAGGTCTCCCGCGAGCTGTTCATCCGCAACGCCCTGGTCGAGGGCGACTGGCGCACCCACCACGAGTTCTTCCACGCCAACCGCAAGCTGCTCGGCGAGGTCGAGGAGCTGGAACACCGGGCCAGGCGGCGGGACATCCTGGTCGACGACGAGACGCTGTACGACTTCTACGACGCCAAGCTGCCCGAACACGTCGTGTCCGGCGCCCACTTCGACTCCTGGTGGAAGGCCAAGCGGCGCGAGGAACCGGAGATGCTCAATTTCGAGCACTCCATGCTGATCAACGAGAACGCGGAGGCCGTCACCAAGGCCGACTACCCCGACTCCTGGCGGCAGGGCGCGCTGAAGTTCCGCGTCACCTACCAGTTCGAGCCGGGCGCCGACGCCGACGGCGTGACCGTGCACATCCCGCTCCAGGTGCTCAACCAGGCGGTTCCTGACGGCTTCGACTGGCAGATCCCGGGCCTGCGCGAGCAGGTCGTCACCGAGCTGATCCGCTCGCTGCCCAAGCCGATCAGGCGGCATTACGTGCCCGCGCCGAACTACGCGAAGGCGTTCCTGGACCGGGCGGTCGCGGGGCCCGATCCGCTGCCGCTGGTGCTGGCGAGGGAATTGCAGCGGATGGTCGGTGTGCCGGTCACCGCGGAGGACTTCGACCTGGCGAAGGTGCCCGACCACCTCAAGGTCACCTTCCGGGTGAGCGACGAGCGGCGCAGGACGATCGCGGAGGACAAGGACCTCGACGCGCTCAAGCTGCGGCTCAAGCCGAAGACGCGGGAGGCCATCACGAAGGCCTTCGAGCGCGCCTCGGACCCGGCGCTGGCGTCGGTCGAGCAGCGCACCGGGCTCAAGGACTGGACGATCGGCGCGCTGCCGCGCACGTTCGAGGCCCGGCGCTCGGGGCAGCCGGTGAAGGCGTATCCGGCGCTGGTCGACGAAGGCACCTCGGTGGCGGTGCGGCTCTTCGACACCGAGCCGGAGCAGGCCGCGGCGATGTGGCGCGGGACGCGCCGGCTGATCCTGCTCAATGTGCCGGTGAACCCGGCCAAATTCGTCGCCGACCAGCTGTCCAACCAGCAGAAGCTGGCGCTGTCCAGGAATCCGCACGGGAGTGTGCAGGCGCTGTTCGAGGACTGCGCCACCGCCGCGGCCGACCGGCTGATCGCCCAGCACGGCGGTCCCGCGTGGGACGAGCAGGGCTACCGCAAGCTGTACGACGCGGTGCGGGCGGAGCTGGTCGAGCTGACCGGCCGCAGCGTCCAGCGGGTCCAGCAGGTGCTGGCCGCCTGGCACTCCTGCGAGCGCCGCCTGAAGGACACCAGGAGCCTGGTCCTGGTCGCGAACCTCCAGGACGTCAAGGAGCAGCTGGACGGCCTCGTGCACCCCGGTTTCGTGACCGCGGCGGGCCTCAAGCGGCTGCCCGACCTGATGCGCTACCTGGTCGCCGCCGACCGCCGGCTCCAGCAGATGCCGACCGGCGCGCAACGGGACGCCACCCGGATGGAGAAGGTCCGCGAGATCCAAACGGAGTACGCCCAGCTGCTGGCCGCCCAGCCGGCCGGGCGGCCGGTCCCCGCCGCGGTGCGCGAGATCCGCTGGATGATCGAGGAACTGCGGGTCAGCTACTTCGCGCACGCGCTGGGCACGGCCTTCCCGGTCTCCGACAAACGCATCTTCAAGGCCCTGGACGAGGCCTGGGGCTGACCCGCCCCACCCCGCGGCGACCGAGTTCGACCGCACCCCCTGACCTGCTGTACAGTCTGTCTCGAAGCAAGGTCCTGTGGAGCAGTTTGGAGTGCTCGCCACCCTGTCAAGGTGGAGGCCGCGGGTTCAAATCCCGTCAGGACCGCACAACTTACGAACGGCCCGCCGTCCCTATGGATGCGGGCCGTTCGCATGTCCGCACCCGGACGCGGGCCGTCCGCGGGCCCGGCCCGAGCACGCGGCGCACGACCGCGCACCCGACCCCGAGCGCCACGACCCGGTTTCGCCAGCGAAGCCGGGTCTTTTTGTGGGCACGCCCCGCCACACGGGCCTCCGTACGCCCCCTCCTGACGCGGGAGTTCACTACCGCACCGCCCGCAAGATCCACAAGCCCCACACGTGTGACGGGAGTCACGTAAAGTCGATTCGGAATCGCGGAACTCGACGCCCTCCGGAGGGCTGTCGATTTAATATGTGCAATGGCACCCCGTCCGGGACGTACGCCCAAGGCACGAAAAAGGACCGCATCGAACCCGGCGGAGTCCGATGCGATCCTGGTGACGCGTGGTGCTGTGCGGTGTTACGAGCGGATCCGGCGGGATCCAGGTGGTACAGGGTGGTGCGGGTAGTGCGGGGTAGCGCGGGTGGATCCGGTGGTGCAGGCGGAGCGGGTGGAGCGGGTGGAACCGAAGCCTCGGGCCGTCCCTGATGGGGGCAGGTGAGCCGTACGGCCGGGCGCCGAAAAGGGGGGCCGGCGCCCAAAAGGGCTGTCAGGCCTCGCTGCGCTGCTGCGGAATACCCGCGAGCAGCGCACGGACCTCCGCTTCGCGATAGCGGCGGTGCCCGCCCAGCGTGCGGATGGACGTGAGCTTGCCTGCCTTGGCCCAGCGCGTGACCGTCTTGGGGTCGACGCGGAACATGGTCGCGACCTCGGCAGGGGTTAGCAACGGCTCGGCATCAGGGGTGCGAGCGGTCATGAGCGGCCTCCTTGAGAGAACCGAACCAACGCGGTTCTTTCCTCTAAATTCTGCACCTTGACCCACGTTGCCCGAAATGGCAGACGCGGGCCGAGTCGGTAATAGGACGAACGGCTTGTCCTCGGCACTACAACTACACCATCCGTCCAGCCGCGTCGGCCAAACCGATGGATTTGCCCTCTCAGGTGTTCAAGCTCGACGGAAGCCGATGGACCGTGTCATAACGGACAGTCACGCGAGCGTGACGATCAGTCACAGGACGATCATCTGCAACATCCCCACCTTCGAAACAAGCCCGAGGCGGACCCGTTGTCCCATTTTGGCATGACACATGGTGATGCAGGCAAGACTCCGGGTACGTGCTCTCCGTCACCCTTGGGCCTAAGATCCACAAACGCCCGTTCGCGTGGAGCGCCGGCTCAGCTGAGGAACTGGCGTTCCCGTACCGACCGCCACCGCTCGGTCAGGCGTTCGTACGCGACCCCGGCCGCACCCGAGTCGCCGGCGCGCAGCGCGGCGAGGCCCTCGGCGACGTCGGCCGCCGAGCGGTCGTCGGCGAGCCCGTCGGGACCGAGGGCGTGCACCAGCCCGCCGTAGTCCAGTTCCACCAGCGAGCGCGGGTGAAACTCTTCCAGCCAGCGGCCGACGTCGATCAGCCCGTCGACCAAGGGGCTGCCGTCGTCGAAGGCCTCCCTGAGCACCCGCAGCCCCCGCGCGACCCGGCGCCTGGCCTGGACCATGGGGGTGCGGTAGCGCAGCAGCGGCTCCTTGGACTCACCGGCGCCCGCCGGCTCGTACTCCCGCTCGTCGTCGGCGACCAGGACGAACCAGCGCACCGGCACGTGCCAGGTGGCACTGCGGATCCAGGGGCGCGCGTCGGGGTTGCGCTCGCGCCACGACTCGTGGTCGGCCGCGACCTGGAGCCGTACGACCGGCGGCAGCATCGCGTCGAGCACCGGCTCCGGCAGCAGCTCGCCGGCCTGCTCAAGAGCCAGCCAGCCGCGCAGCCGGGTGCGCCAGGGGCAGACGTGGGTGACACCGCCGACCACGGCGACGAAGGCGTCGGCGCTCTCGTGCACCGGGACGGCGATCGGCGGCACCGGGATCAGACCGGCCAGCGACTGCCTCAGCTCGTCCTGTGCGGTCCGTCCGGGGTCGGCCGCGGCATACCGGCGCCAGTGGCTGCGCTCGGGCTCGGGAAAGGCCGTCAGCGGCTCGTAGACCCGCAAATACGCCGCGTACGGGACCACTACCGGTGAACCGCCCACACCAGCTCCCTCGCGCCACCGTGCCGTCCCGACGATCGTCCCACGCGGCCGGGCCGGCCGGACGTGATCCCGGCCACCCGGCAGGGCCTACGCTGTTGCGCATCAACCCCGCCCGCCACCCGCACGGGGGGCGCGAAACACCCGCAGCACTGGGACCACTGGACTATGGGAGTCACCACCGTGACCGACGTACGACAGACCGAGAGTGTCATCGCCAAGCTGTTCCGATCGGAGCAGGGCGGACACGAGCAGGTCGTTCTCTGCCAGGACCGCGCATCGGGCCTCAGGGCCGTGATCGCGCTCCACTCCACCGCCCTGGGCCCCGCCCTGGGCGGTACCCGTTTCTTCCCCTACGCCTCCGACGAGGAGGCCGTCGAGGACGCGCTCAACCTCGCCCGCGGCATGTCGTACAAGAACGCGCTGGCCGGGCTCGACCACGGCGGCGGCAAGGCCGTCGTCATCGGCGACCCCGACACGGACAAGACCGAGCAGCTGCTCCTCGCCTACGGCCGCTTCGTCGCCTCGCTCGGCGGGCGCTACGTGACCGCGTGCGACGTCGGCACCTACGTCGCGGACATGGACGTCGTCGCCCGCGAGAACCGCTGGACCACCGGCCGCTCCCCCGAGCACGGCGGCGCCGGGGACTCCTCCGTGCTGACCGCCTTCGGCGTCTTCCAGGGCATGCGCGCCGCCGCCCGCGTCCAGTGGGGCGAGCCCTCCCTGCGCGGCCGCAGGGTCGGTGTCGCGGGCGTCGGCAAGGTCGGCAAGCACCTGGTGCGGCACCTTGTGGAGGACGGCGCCGAGGTCGTCGTCACCGACGTGCGCGCCGGCGCGGTGGAGGCCGTCACCGCCCGGCACCCGGGCGTCGGCGCGGTGAGCGACGCCGAGGTGCTGGTACGCACCCCGCTGGACGTCTACGCCCCCTGCGCGCTGGGCCGCGCCCTGGACGACGCGACCGTCGCGGCCCTGACCGCGACCGTGGTGTGCGGCGCGGCCAACAACCAGCTGGCGCACCCCGGCGTCGAGAAGGACCTCGCCGGCCGCGGCATCCTCTACGCGCCGGACTACGTGGTGAACGCCGGCGGTGTGATCCAGGTCGCGGACGAACTGCACGGTTTCGATTTCGACCGGGCCAAGGCCAAGGCGACGAAGATCTACGACACGACTCTGGCCATTTTCGATCGCGCGAAGTCCGACGGCGTTCCGCCCGCGGTCGCCGCCGACCGGCTGGCTGAGCACCGGATGGCGGAGCGCACTCCGGCGGCGGAATGGCTGCGCCCGGAGTGACGCACGTGACCGAACGCACGGCCCGATAGCAAGTTCGCGCTAGAAGAAGGTAAAATCGGCCCTGACCAGGCAGGACAGGGTCGCGAAAGGCCCCTGATCCGACGCGCGTCGTGCGGGCGACGTACCGTGCGGCGTCGGAAGCAGGTACCGTTGAGGCCCTACGGACCGGTCTCTCTCCGGAGAGGCCGCTCCGCATCATGAACGCGTGTCAAGACTCGGGGCCGTTGAGCCCCGCCGTTAAGGGGGTCGAGCCATGGGGCGCGGCCGGGCCAAGGCCAAGCAGACGAAGGTCGCCCGCCAGCTGAAGTACAACAGCGGCGGTACGGATCTCTCACGTCTGGCCGACGAGCTGGGCGCATCGCCGTCGAGGCCGGTTAATCCGGAGCCTGTCGAGGACGATGACGACGAGTTGGACGACGACGACCCGTACGCGCAGTACGCGGATCGGTACAACGACGACGACGATGACGAGGACGACCAGTCGTCCGACTCCTCGCCCTCGTCGCAACGTCGTCGCGCTTGACGCAGCGAGGTCACCACACACGCTGACCCGGCCGGGGGCGATCAGCCCCGGACCGGGTTTCGTCATGCCCCGGCGCGGCAGCGCCGGCCAGGGTACGAATCCGGCCACGCCGCCGGGTCAGCCCGCGTAGTCGCCGACCAGCTCCACGGCCGCGGCGCCGCTCTCGCGTGCCGTGATCCCACCCGCGACCCAGGCGTCCACCCCGCGGTCCGCCAGCGTGGCCAGGGCCACCTCGACCGACTCCTGGGGCAGCACCGCGATCATGCCGACGCCCATGTTCAGCGTCTTCTCCAGCTCCGGGCGCTCGACCCGCCCGGCCGCGCCGACCAGGTCGAAGATCGGCGCGGGCGTCCACGTCGAACGCTCGACGGTGGCCCGCAGGCCGTCCGGTACGACCCGGGCCAGGTTGTTGGCCAGGCCGCCGCCGGTGATGTGCGAGAAGGCGTGCACCTCGGCGGTACGGGTCAGGGCCAGGCAGTCCAGCGAGTAGATCCTCGTCGGCTCCAGCAGCTCCTCGCCCAGCGCCCTGCCCAGCTCGGGGATCTCCCGGTCCAGCTCCCAGCCGGCCCGGTCGAAGAGCACATGGCGGACCAGGCTGTACCCGTTCGAGTGAAGCCCGGACGACTCGATCGCGATCACCGCGTCGCCGTTGCGGATCCGGTCCGCGCCCAGCAGCCGGTCGGCCTCGACCACGCCGGTGCCCGCCCCCGCGACGTCGAATTCGTCGGCGCCCAGCAGCCCGGGGTGCTCGGCGGTCTCGCCGCCGACCAGGGCGCAGCCGGCCAGCACACAGCCTTCGGCGATGCCCTTGACGATGGCGGCTACCCGCTCGGGGTAGACCTTGCCGACGCAGATGTAGTCGGTCATGAACAGCGGCTCGGCCCCGCACACCACGAGGTCGTCCACGACCATGCCGACCAGGTCGTGGCCGATCGTGTCGTAGACGCCCATCCGGCGGGCGATGTCCACCTTGGTGCCGACCCCGTCCGTCGCGGAGGCCAGCAGCGGGCGCTCGTAGCCCTTGAGCGCGGAGGCGTCGAAGAGGCCCGCGAAGCCGCCGAGCCCGCCGACCACCTCGGGGCGGGTGGCCTTGCGCACCCACTCCTTCATCAAGGTGACGGCGTGGTCGCCGGCCTCGATGTCGACGCCCGCGGCGGCGTAGCTGGCACCGGTTGTCTCAGACATGGCTGGCACTTTCGTGTCGGGGTACGGCAGGGGGCTCACGGCCTGCGCAGGGCGTCGGCGGCGTCAGCGCCGCCGGCCAGCTCGACTTCCAGCAGCTGCTTGCCCAGCAGCTCGGGGTCGGGCAGGTCCATCGGGTATTCACCGTCGAAGCAGGCCCGGCACAGGTTGGGCTTGGCGATCGTGGTGGCCTCGACCATGGCGTCGAGCGAGATGTACGCGAGCGAGTCGGCGCCCAGCGAGGTGCCGATCTCCTCGACCGTCATGCCGTTGGCGATCAGCTCCGCGCGGGTGGCGAAATCTATGCCGAAGAAGCACGGCCACTTCACCGGCGGCGAGGAGATCCGTACGTGCACCTCCGCGGCGCCCGCCTCGCGCAGCATCCGCACCAGGGCGCGCTGGGTGTTGCCGCGGACGATCGAGTCGTCCACGACCACCAGGCGCTTGCCGCGGATGACTTCCTTGAGCGGGTTGAGCTTGAGCCGGATGCCGAGCTGCCTGATGGTCTGCGAGGGCTGGATGAAGGTCCGCCCGACGTAGCTGTTCTTGACCAGGCCCGAGCCGTACGGGATGCCGCTGGCCTCGGCGTATCCGACCGCGGCCGGGGTTCCGGACTCCGGGGTCGGTATCACCAGGTCGGCGTCGACCGGCGCCTCCTTGGCGAGCCGGCGGCCCATCTCGACCCGGGACAGGTAGACGTTGCGGCCCGCGATGTCGGTGTCGGGCCTGGCGAGGTAGACGTATTCGAACACGCAGCCCTTGGGGCGGGCCTCGGCGAAGCGGGACGTGCGCAGGCCCTGCTCGTCGATGGCGACCAGCTCGCCCGGCTCGATCTCGCGGACGAAGCTGGCGCCGCAGATGTCGAGGGCGGCGCTCTCCGAGGCGACGACCCAGCCGCGCTCCAGGCGGCCCAGCACCAGCGGGCGGATGCCCTGCGGGTCGCGGGCGGCGTAGAGGGTGTGCTCGTCCATGTAAACGAGGCTGAAAGCACCCTTGATTTTCGGCAGCACGAGGGGTGCGGCCTGCTCGACCGACAGCGGGGTGCCGTCGGCCGCGGTCTGCCCGGCGAGCAGGGCGGTGATGAGATCGGTGTCGTTGGTCGCGGCCACCCGGGTGGTCCTGCCCGGGGTCCGCGGCAGGTCGGCGACCATCTCCGCCAGCTCGGCGGTATTGACCAGGTTGCCGTTGTGGCCGAGGGCGATGGAGCCGTGGCCGGTGGCGCGGAAGGTGGGCTGCGCGTTCTCCCACACCGAGGCGCCGGTGGTCGAGTAGCGGGCGTGGCCGACGGCGATGTGGCCGGTCAGCGAGCCGAGCGAGGTTTCGTCGAAGACCTGGGAGACCAGTCCCATGTCCTTGAAGACCAGAATCTGGGAGCCGTTGCTCACTGCGATGCCCGCGGACTCCTGTCCGCGGTGCTGCAGGGCGTACAGCCCGAAATAGGTGAGTTTGGCGACCTCTTCGCCGGGGGCCCAGACACCGAAGACGCCACACGCGTCCTGGGGGCCCTTCTCGCCGGGGAGCAGGTCGTGGCTGAGTCGTCCGTCACCACGAGGCACGTTCACGAGTCTAGGGCAGGTTCGCCGCTCGTCCGAACGAGGGACCGACCCGATCTGCGCTTCTATGCGCGTAGCGCCTTGGGGGACACGGGGGTGTGACGTGCCCCCCAAGGCGCGGGTGCGCCGGCCGGTACGGGGGTTGCTCCGGTCGGCGGGCTCTGATGACCGGGGGTCAGCCTAGGGCCATCGCGGGGCGCCGGCCGGAAACCGCCGGCGCGGTGGCCGGAAAGCCCGCCGTCGGCGGGGTCGCGGCGGTGTGCCGCGGGTCCGCTGCGGGTGTGCCGCGGATGTGAGACGCCCGCCGGTACGGGGGTTCCGGCGGGCGCGTCTCCAGGGCGGCTCGAACACACGGAATTCAGCATTCCGGATGGATCCGCTCCCGGAATTCTAGGAGCACACACCTCCCCGGCATATACCGCGGGAGATTACCGGCGTAATTACGCCACGCCAGGATAGGGTTGTTCCGGTGCATTACGGGCGCCGCACTGTATGACGGGCAGGTCGCCGTACGACCCGTGTGTCACCGCATGACCGGCAGGTACGGTCCCAGGTCCGCGCGTTCCCCGCTGGCCGCGACGGCCGCCGCGGCCAGCGCCTCGGCCCAGCCCGTACGCCCGGTGGCGAGCCGGATCCAGGTCAGCGGGTCGGTCTCGACGACATTCGGCGGGGTGCCGCGGGTGTGCCGCGGCCCCTCCACGCACTGCACCGCCGCATAGGGCGGCACCCGTACCTCCACCGCGTTGCCCGGTGCCTTCGCGGCCAGCCCGTCCGCCAGCACCCGCGCCACGGCCGCCACCGCCTGCCGGTCGAACGCGACCTCGCGGCCGGTCGCCCGGGCCAGGTCGTCGCTGTGCACCACCAGTTCCACCAGCCGGGTCACCGTGAAGTCCAGTGCCCGCATGCCGCCGAAGGGCTCGGGGATCAGCCTGCCCGGCCGCAGCGCCTGCGCCCGCAGCGGGCCGAGCCCGTCCACCGCCGCGTCGATCGCCGCGACCGGGTCCCCCATCGCCTGCTCGGCGGCCCGGGTCGAGGCGTCCAGCTGGTCGGCGATCGGCCCGGTCGCCTGCGTCCACTCATCCAGCCCGGTCGGCTTCCCCCCGGGGACCGGCTCCGGCTCCGCCAGCAGCACCCCGAGCAGATTGACCTGCCGTGCGATGTGCGCGACCAGGGTCCGCACGTCCCAGCCGGGCAGCCCGGACTCCCCCGCGTACGCCTCGGGCGCCAACTCCTCGACGGCGTCGCGCACATGGCCCGCCTGCGCGAGGAGCGCGCTCCAGGTCCGGTCGGGGTCGTACGTCCGCACGCGGCGGCGGCTGGTCTGCGGCATACGGCGAGCGTAGTCCGGGTGCCCCGGGGGGCTTGCGGGACCCGGCGGCCCCGGGGCGCGGCGGCCGGGCGGCCGGGGACCCGGGGCTGGGCCTGCGGGACCCAGGGCGGGCGTTATCCCGCGATCCGCATCCGGAGGAGCGCCTGGGCGAGCTGCAACTCCAGCGCGGGGCCGTCCTTCATGGCCTTCCTCAGCGCGGCGTCGCCGGACACCAGGTAATTCCTCGGCGCCACGTTCTGCTGCTTCAGGCCGGCCAGGACGTCGGCGGCCACCGCCTTGACGCGGTCCAGGCGTTCGGCGGCGTCGGCGAGCTGGCTCGCGGCGAACTCCCGCATGAGGGAGACCGCGTCCTCAAGGCCGTACGCCTCGTCCTTCCTGACCGCCCGCAGTTCGAACAGCATCGCGCCGTCGCCCGCGGTGCCGAAGCGGCCCATGGCGTAGGTGAAGTGGCGGCCCTGCCGGTGCGCGGGGTAGCCGCGCGGCGGGGACAGCAGGTCCCGGTGGTCGCCGCGGGGGCCGTCGCCGTCGTTGTCGCGGTCGGTGGGCTCCGTGGCGGGCGTCGTCGGGTCGCCGTCCACGATCGAGTCGAACCACGCGCCGATCGTGGGACCGGCGTACCGGTACCCGGCCGGCCCGAGGTAGCCGCCGATGAGGTCGCGCTTCCCCTGGGACGTCGGCATCAGGACCGTGGCACGGTAGTCGTCGAACAGCCCGTGCGCACCCCGGTAGTCGACGCAGCGGCGGAAGTCGGTCTGTTCGTCGGCGCTCAGCTGGAGATAGCCGGAGTGGAAGTCGGTGCGGGACATCACCGGCAGCAGCACCTTGGGGCCCTGCTTGTCGTTGACCCCCGCGGTCAGGCTGATCACGTAGTAGCGCACGAGATACAGCAACTGGGCCGCTCTGCCCAGGGGTTTGTAGAAGTCGACGTTGGCCACGGCCTCAGCCGCCCCGCTGCCCCCGTAGGTCAGCAGCAGGTCGGCGAGCTGGTCCAGCCGCCGGCCCCCGGTGGCCTGGACCTTGCCGTGCACGAAGTGGCCGGTCACCACGGTCACGGCGAAGTCGGCCGGCAACAGCTCGTGGCCGTCCACATCGTCCAGCGCCGGCTCCGGCAGGTAGTACGTCGCACCGCCGTTGCGCTGGAGCGCGGCCACTTCGGCGATGACGCACTGGAGTTGGCGGTCGAGATCCGCCGAGGTCGTGACCGGCGAGGTGATGAACTCCAGGTCGGTGTCGTCGACCTCCAGCCGGACGATCTCCGCTTCCTGGTGCTTCCAGCTCTTGAGCAGCGTCTTGGAGGGCACATCCCGCGTGGTCACCTTCGCGTCGCCGAGCTGCCACTCGAATCCGAAGGAGGGCGAGCCGAAGGCGGGTGCGAACGGCTGCTGCATCTCGGCCAGGACCGGACCCCACAGCGAGTCGAGCACGCGCAGGACCGGGCCGTGCGTGCCCGGCCCGGGGTCGGAGCGTATGGACGCGTAGCGGTCCAGCGCCTTCCCGACCTCGATGAGGGCCACGAACAGGCCTTCGCCGACCGGCGATCCCTCCGCCTGGGCCACGGCCTCCTCGGCCCAACCGGTCAGGGCGTCCATGGTCTCCAGCATGTCGGGACGGGCGAGTCCGCCGGTGACACGTGCGCTCAAGTCGTCGGCGAGGCGGGCGAGTTCCCGTGCCCGCTCGTGGATCGTGCTGGTCGGCAGGGCGCGTGCCGCCGGCTGGGCGGCCTGCTGGCCGGGGACTTGGGCAGGGCCTTGAGCGGGGCCCTGCGCGGGTGGTTGAGCAGGCTTCGGATACATGGCGAGTCCTCCGGTTCGCGACGGCTGCGTGCGCGCCGGGTCCCCGGGGGTGGCGTCACCCCGTGAACATGCCCTCCCCCCAGCGGCCCCGCGGCACAGTCAGCCCAGCATGCCCGGACCGCCACCGGATCGCAGCGTTTCGGCCGGTTTGCCGGTTGAGCCCCGTACGGCCGGCCTGTCGCCGGTGCGGCACCGCCCGCTCACCCACAGGGGCAGGCGGGCGGGGCGGGCGTCGTGGCTCCGGTTACGGATCGTCGTAAGTCCGGTTACGGGTACCGGGTCCGGGTCCGGATGGGTACGGGTGCACGTCGGTGCCGGCGCTCGGGCCGGTGGTGGTGCCGGCGCCGGTCAGCCCTGGCGGGGACGCTCGAAGGTGAGCAGCAGGCCCTCGACGGCGCCGGGGCCTATCCGGCCCTTCACGTCGGCCGCGGTGACGGACTTGAGCGCCCAGCCGTCGGACGCGTGCTTGTTCAGGGTCTTCTCCAGCTTGTCGCCGTCGAGCGCGTCGCCGATCAGCGATTCGCGGAAGGAGACGACCTTGTACTCGTACATGCTCTGGTCCTCGCTCGGGTCCGGTTCGTTCGGGCGGTCCTACGTCCGGACAGCCAACCACGAACTCCCTTACGCCGTCAGGCCGCCCCGGCGGCGGGCACGGGTCCCGGGCGGCCGAGGGGGATGTCGCGCATCGTGCGCAGCGGCGAGAAGAACAGCCACAGGCCGGCGGAGCAGCCGCCGACGACGGCGATCCACAGCGTCGTCCGCACGCCGAGCAGGGCCGCGAGCGCTCCCCCGGCGAGGCTGCCGAGCGGCAGGGTGCCCCAGTTGACCCAGCGGGCGGCGGCGCTGACCCGGCCGAGCAGGTCGGGCGGGCAGGTCGCCTGGCGGTAACTGGTCAGCGAGATACCGGCGACGGTGGAGGCGAAGGTCCAGGAGATCCAGCCGGCGCCGAACAGCAGCACCCACCAGCCGTGCCCGGCCAGCGGGATCAGCAGTCCGGGCAGCGACAGCAGGGTCATCGCGACCCAGCTGATCCGCGCCGAACCCACCCGCCGGGCCAGCGACTTCGCGGCGACCCCGCCCGCCACACCGCCGACGGCTCCCAGCGCGAGCAGCAGCCCGACAAGGCCGGGGCGTATCCGCAGGGTGCGGATCAGGAAGACCGGGCCGAGCGTTTCCACCATGATCACGAAGAAGTTGGCGGTGCCGTTGAAGGCCACTGCCTTGCGCAGGATCGGGTCCCGCACCACATGCGCGAGCCCGGCCCCCATCTGCGCCCACAGGGTGGGCCTGTCCGCCGCGGACGCCGGCGTACGGACCGGCTCGCGGGTGCGTATCGCGGCCAGCGAGGCGGCGGACACCGCGAAGGACAGCGCGTCCGCGGTCATCGCCGCCGCGGCCCCGACCAGCGTGACCAGGCCGGCGCCCGCCCCCGGCCCGGCGATCTGCGCGGCCGACTGCGAGGCGGCGAGCTTGCCGTTGCCGTCCATCAGCTGCTCATGGTCGAGCAGCGCCGGCAGATAGCTCTGGTAGGCGACCGAGAAGAACACCGACAGCACGCCGGACGCGAGCGCGACACCGTAGAGCTGCCCGAGGGTCAGCACACCCGCCGCGTGGGCGACCGGCACCGAGCCGACCACCGCGAGCAGCCCGAGGTTGCACCCGATCATCAGCCGCCGCTTGGCCACCCGGTCCACCACGGCCCCCGCGGGCAGCGCCACCAGGAGATACGCACTCGTCCCCGCCGCCGACAGCAGCCCGATCTGGAAAGCGCCGGCCTTCAGCACGACGACGGCCACCAGCGGCAGCGCGAGCACCGAGATCTGCGAACCGACCTCGCTGACGGTCTGCCCGCTCCACAGCAGCAGGAAATCCCGCTGCCGCCGCAGCGGACGGCGCTTTGGATCGTTGAAGCCCACCGTTCCGATGCTCGCACCGCGCACGCACCGGTGTCCACGTACCCCGGCGTACGGCGGCGCGAACTGCGGTGCGCGCCACGGGGCTTGCCCTGCCGCCGGGTGTGGTCCAGGAGACGGACGCGGGCTTGGACGACGGTGCGGCCGTACTCCCCGATCGGGACGACCGCCAGGATCCGGGCCGGGAGCGCTCACCCGCCGGGGCCGGGGGCTCCGGCGGGCGTTACACGCCGACCGTGCCGTCGATGGCCTCGCGGAGGAGGTCGGCGTGGCCGTTGTGGCGGCCGTACTCCAGGATGACGTGCAGCATGATCGTCCGTAGCGAAAGGTCCTCCTGGCCGCGGAAGTTGCGGACCACGACATCCAGGTCGGGGGCCGCCGCCTCGATGCGGCGGGCGTGCTCGACCTCGGCGCGCCAGGCCGCGAAGGCCTCCGCGCGGGTGGAGCCGGCCGCGTCGTAGGCGACTTGGAAGTCCATCGCGTCCGACCAGACGAGCGGGATGTCCTCACCGCCGACGACCCGGCGGAACCAGGCGCGCTCGACCTCGGCCATGTGGCGCACGAGGCCGAGCAGGCTCAGCGTCGAGGGCGGCACGGACTGCCGCCGCAAGTCCTCGTCCGCCAGCCCCTCGCACTTGACGGCAAGCGTCGCCCGGTGGTGTTCGAGGAAGCCGCGCAACGTCTCGCGCTCCCCGGCGATGGAGGGCGGCACGGCCCGTTCGGTGCTCACGGCACCATTGTGGCTCCGGGCCGGACCGCCGAGGAGGGGCGGGGCCGGATCGTCATCGCCGGTCCCGGCGGGCGGTGTGGAGGGCGAATCCGCTGGTGCCGGGCGATTCCCGGCCGGGTATCAGCTCGGAGCCGTCCTGGTGCGTCAGGCCGGTGTTGTCGCTGCCCAGTTCCGGGCGGTAAGGGATCGGCTCGGCGGTGAAGACGGTCGCGAGCCGCTGCCGGTAGCGTGCGGCGATCCCGGCGTAGTGCCGGTCGTCCAGGTGGACGGCGCTGTGCTCGACGAACGGCGGCAGCACGTCGAAGCCGGTGAAGTACAGCACGCCGTGGTTGACCGGGAACAGCAGGTCGTCGATGGGGCCGTTGACTCCCCGCTCGGTGTAGTGCCCGATCCTGCCGCCCACGGTGGTGGCGACCATGGCGCGTTTGCCGGCGAACGGGCCGGCCCCGTAGCGCGGCAGCTGAGCCGGACAGCACCGACGCGGACAATCTCCGGCTGCTCGCCAACCTGGGCGCCGACGACACCGGCGAAGCGCTGTCGCGGCCCTGAGCCGATCGGCTCGCGTGACCGGCGTCACATCCGCGACTGTCACGCCGGGACGCGCTCGCCCGTCCTGATCCCGTCCATGTGCCACGCAGTGCCAGTTGAAGGAAGAGGACTCATCATGCGAGTAGTCGTCGCGGGCGCGACCGGTGTCGTCGGGCGGCAGGTCGTCCCGCTGCTCAGTGCCGCGGGGCACGAGGTCGTCGCCCTGTCACGCAAACCGGGGCGGGAGCGGGCCGCGGGCGTACGGACCGTCACCGTCGACGCGCTCGACCAGGCGGCGCTGCGCGAGGCCGTGCGCACGGCGGAACCGGACGCCGTCGTGCACCTGCTCACCGCCATCCCGGCGCGGATCAACCCCCGCAGGACGGAGCGGGACTTCGCCCTCACCAACCGGCTGCGTACGGAGTCCGCCAGGACGCTCGCGGAGGCCGCACGGGGCTCGGGCGGCGCCCGCTTCCTGGCACAGGGCCTGGCCTACGCCTACGACCCGGCGCCCGGCGCGGCCGACGAGGACGCGCCCTTCTGGCGGCGCCCGCCCAAGCAGTGGGCGACGTCGCTGGAAGCGCTGGAAGTCCTGGAGGGGATCACCGCAGCCGCCGACGGCCTGGTCCTGCGCTTCGGGCACCTCTACGGACCCGGTACCGCCTTGGGGCGCGGCGGGTCGAGCATCGCGCAGATCGAGGCCCGCGGGCTGCCGGTCGTCGGCGACGGCAGCGGCGTCTTCTCCTTCACCCACGCCCGGGACGCGGCGGCGGCCGTCGTCGCGGCCCTGGACCGCCCGGAGGTGACCGGCGCCCTCAACATCGTCGACGACGAGCCCGCCCTGCTGCGCGACTGGCTCCCGGGAGTGGCGGCGCTGCTCGGCGCCCCCGCCCCGCGGAAGGTCCCGACCGCCATGGCCAGGCTCGCAGCGGGCACGTGGGGTGCCGCCTACATGACGCGGTTGCGCGGCGCCGACAACACCCGGGCCAAGGACGCCCTGTCCTGGACCCCGCGCTACCCGACGTGGCGCGAGGGCTTCGCGGCCGAGCTGGGCGGCTGAGCGCGGCAGGCGGCAGGCGGCAGGCGGCAGGCGGCAGGCGGCAGCGTCACTGCTCGCCGAGGGCCATCCACTTCGCCGGGTCCGTGAGCGGGGTGAAGCCCACCTTGGCGTACACCTCGTGGGCGTCGGCGGTGGCCAGCATGATGCGGCGCAGGCCGTAGGGGGCGAGGTGGTCGCGGACCGCGGCGACCAGGGCGGTGCCGATGCCCTTGCCGCGGGCGGCGGGCGCGACGTACACATCGCAGAGCCACGCGAAGGTGGCCAGGTCGCTGACGATCCGCGCGTACGCGAGCTGCGCCCCCGACGCGCTGTCGTAGAGCCCGAAGTTGAGGGACCCCGCGATGGCCGCGTCCTGCTTCTCACGCGGGCGCCCGAGCGCCCAGTACGCGTCCTGCGACAGCCACTGATGAACCAGCCCGCCGTCGAGCCGCGCAGGGTCGGTGGATATCTCGTAGCCATCGGGAAGCCCATCACTCATCCCCGCACCCAACCAGCCCCACCACCCGCCCGGCCAGCGAATATCCCTCGGCTGCCGGGGCCTAGGACCCGGTGGCCTCCGCGTCCGCCCGGGCCGCCGAGGCCACCGGCCCGCCGGACGGCGCGCGTGGCGGGGTCAGGGCCCGGTGGCGGTCAGAGCGCGGAAAGGAGTGGGGATGCGGGGTAGGGG